>JBBSKK010000097.1:0-8536 GCA_038256395.1 Cytophagales bacterium
AAAAACAACTCATCTACGGACGCCTGATCTGGGGTGTTTTTTTTATCACCATTTCCGTTACTTCCCTGCTGACCGTGCTTTGGTTCCTGGGTTGGGAAGGGCTGGCTCCCGTGGTGGGTTCGCTGCGGAGGCTCGAAGAAACGCTGGGGCCACTGTGTATGTTGGTCGGAACCTGGCTATTGGTCGGCCACCTCGTAGCTACGCGCTTCACCTTTTGGGCAACCATCGGCGCGGGGGTTGGACTTTTCCTGGGCCTGGCCTGGTTTCGGTTAAATCCGCTCGTCCAGGTCGTGCAGCCACTCTGCATCGTCATTGCGTTGCTGATTGCCTGTTACGGTCTGCTCCAAAGGCAAAAAAGCGCGCTCTGGGTGGTGTTCGCCATGACAATCCTGGCACTATCTGCCAAACTCCGCCTCGGACTTAGCCCCACCGCCATCTACGATCCCTATCATCTGTTGGTAGCTGTATCCGCCTTCTGCCTCGGCAAAGCCGTGCAGTTGGAGGGGAAGATGTTGTTTAAATAAGGCACAAAGGCACAAAGTGGGACGGCCCATGCCGCACAAAGTTTTTAAAACATTACGGGTAGAAGACAAATGGTGCCAAGTTTCCCCTAACAAATCAACAAATCAACAAATCAACAAATCAACAGCAGTTCAACGATTACACAATTACACAATTCAACACCCTTACACTTTCACCTGCTCCATTCTGGGAACAAAGAGGTGCATCACTACCCAGGCGATTAGATAAGCCGAGCCGCACATGATAAAGATGATATTATAGCCGCTGCTGATGTCGCCACGGGCCGAGAAAGTATCCAGAATCTGGCCCACGATGTAGGGGAAAAGGACACCGCCTAATGAACCCGCCATGCCGCCGATGCCCACGATAGAGCTGACCGCCCGACGCGGGAACATATCCGAAGCCGTAGTGAAAATATTGGCACTCCACGCCTGGTGCGCTGCGCAGGCCAGGCTAATGAATCCCACCGCCATCCAAATACTGGTAGCGTAGGTGGCGAAAACAATGGGGATAACCAGGAAGGCGTAGAGCAGCATGGCCGATTTACGCGCTTTGAAGACGGGCCAACCCCTTTTGATTAGCCAACCCGACAGGTAACCGCCCCCAATACTACCGATGGTACTCGCTGAATAGACCACCACCAGCGGAAGGCTGGGTTTGGTGAGATCCAAATCGAAAATTTCGGCGAAATAGGAGGGGAGCCAGAAGAGAAAAAACCACCAGATGGGGTCGGTCAGAAACTTGCCGAATACGTAGGCCCAGGTCTGGCGAACGCGGAAAAGTTTGAGCCAGGGAATAGGCTTTTCATCCGAATCGTCGTCGGCATCGCTGTGGATAAGTTCGAGTTCGGCTTTGGAAATGCCCTTCTTACGCGTTGGGATTTCATAAAAATACCACCAAAATCCCAACCAGATAAAACCAATGGCACCGGTGATGATAAATGCTTCCTGCCAACCGTAGGCCCCCAGAATCCAGGGAACCATGATGGGGGCCACGACCGCCCCGATGTTGGTTCCGGAGTTGAAAAGCCCCGTGGCGAAAGCTCGCTCCCGCTTGGGAAACCATTCGGCGATTGCCTTAATGGATGCCGGGAAGTTACCCGCCTCACCCAGCCCCAGCGTAGCCCGCCAAAAAGCAAAGCCCAAGGTGCTTTTGGCCAGCGCATGGCACATCGCCGCCAGACTCCATACGACCAGAGATAATCCCAACCCCAGCTTGGTGCCAATTTTGTCGATAATTCGCCCAAAAATGACGTAACCCAACGCGTAGGAAGCCGTAAAAGCCATCACGATGTTAGCATAATCACTCTCGCTCCAATTAAAATCTGCCGCAAGCGCCGGTTTCAACAAACCGATTACCTGGCGGTCGAGATAATTGATGGTCGTGGCGAAAAAGAGGAGGACGACAACCGTCCAGCGGTAGGTCTTGGTTTTTGGTTCAATGAGTTCAGCCATTGCGGATGGTTTGGTAAGCTAGTTGGATTCGGGGTAAAAGTAAGCCAGGGTCGGTTTCTCCCCGTTGCTGATTGGAAAGACGCGGAATTACCTTGCTAACCCCGGAAAAAAGACGGAAAGTTGCAGAGAGGAAGGGTCAGACAAAGCCGTATTCCTTGAATCTCCGCAGGTCGTAGGCCACCGCTTCCAGCGGTGTCTTGCTGCCGTGCGACTCCTGCTCGATGATCCAGTACTTGACGGGCGTGTGTTTTTTGGCAAAGGCCAGAATCTCCTCCATATCCAGCGATCCGGTGCCTAGCAAGGTGCTTTCGTCCTTTCCTGGCGCACGATCCTTCACGTGCAGTAACTCGAATTGGTGCGGGTAGCGGCGCAGCCAGTTCATTGGATCGGCCCCGGCGATGGCCATGTTGCAGGTGTCCATTTGCTGGCAGATATTGGTCAGGCTCCAGTTGCGCAACATGTACTCGTAAATGGGCTGCCCGGCGAAATTATGCTCGAACTCCACCGTGTGGTTATGAAAACCGAAGCGCAGGCCCGCCGCCCGGCAGATTTCTCCGCAACGCTCGTAAGCCACCACGCCGCGTTTCATCTCGTCGGGCCGGGTCAAGTCCCATTCGAACCACGGAGAAATGAGGTACTCCTGCCCGACGGTCAGGGCGTCCTCAATGGTTCGTTTCCAGGCGTCGGTCACGTCGTTCTGCGCTTCCAGCCAATGGGCTTTGCGAAAAATTGTGTGCGAGGAGGGCATCGCCAATCCGGTGTCTTTGAGTATTTTGTCAAAATCTGCGGCGAGGAATCCGTAAAATTTCCGGTCGTGGTAGTCGGCGTGTTCCACTTCCTTGTAGCCGATCTTTGTTACCGCTTTAAGCGTATCAATCGCGTCTCTCTTCATTTCCTCTCGCACGGAATATAGTTGCAGACCAATGTGATAAACCTTTATATTTGGCGCACTTTGTAAGGGCAGACTTGCCGCCAACGCGGCGGCCCCGGCTTGCAGAAAGTGGCGGCGGCTGATAGATTTTTTTATCATAAGATTATTCAAGGTTCGGCTGTCAAGGTAAACCAATTTGCCCGCATTGCCGAAAAGGTTTTATTTCGTCCGATTATTGGGACGACATGATTCCGACTATCTTTCGGACGTATGCGTTTAATTTTTATCGATAAAAGAAAGGAAATGGAGTTGTGTACCAAACGGTTGGTTTTGAAAGAAATGACGTTGGACGATGTGGACGACATTCATCGTCTGCATTGCACCGAGCAAGTCGAGCGATTCAATACGATCGGTATCCCGCGGCATAAGGGCGACACCATCGAGATAATGCTGTCAGCGGTTGAGGACAGGGAATCGGCGGAGCGAACGCACTACGCCTGGACGGTATGGCTCACCGAAGGAAGCGCGTTTGTGGGTGAGACGGGCTTGAGTCTGTCCGGTGACCGCTTCCGGCAGGGCGAAATTCATTATAGCTTGTTGCCAATATTTTGGGAGAAAGGTTACGCGACCGAAATCGTGAAGCGTCTCGTTTCTTTTGGATTCAAGGAGTTGCAATTGCACCGCGTCCACGCCGGCGTGTGTACCGAAAACCAGCGCTCGATTCGCGTCCTGGAAAAGGCGGGCCTACGTCGCGAAGGTCTGCACCGCAAAATTCTGCCCATCCGGGGCGAGTGGAAGGACAATTTTCACTACGCTATTGTGGAGGATGATTCCTTTGAAGAATGAGAAAATTTAAGTAAAAAGCCGGGGCAGATTTGAACGCTCAAATCTGCCCCGGCTTTTCCAAAAAAAAATCTCGAAGACTATTCCTCATTGGTCGTTTTGCGACCCGGACGTTTTCCTCTGGCGGTTGCCGCACCCAGCTTCAATTCAAAAGCCTGCGAGTCGCCGTATTCAAACGGCTTGATGTCGAATGTGTATTTTTTGTTCTGCACATCTAGTCCACTCTTATCCAGGATTGGACCTAGCGAAAGAAAGAAATTACGGCCGCTTTCTTCCATTTCAAAGACGCCTTCTTCTTCGCGCGACGCGGGTACCAGAAAAAGGGACTTCAATTTGCGCTTCTTCTCGGGCTTCCCGACTCTGAAAGCAGAGTTTTGTGGTTCGATGCCGGCTTCCTCGGCTGACTTCTGGGGAATGATTACCTTGCCGGTGGAAGTGATGTAGCCTGTGTTATAAGATTTAGCGGCTTTTTCGCTCGTTTTTCGGGGAGCTACGTTCTCTTCGGGGGAAAAAAAACTGATTTCTTTCATTTTCGTAATGTAGTTTTTAGATGATTTATTTTTGCAAATATGGCATTTATTTTTAATAAAAAATAAAATTAAAAGCAGAATAACGCTTATTTATCAGGCAAAAAAAATGATGTTATCAAGCTAAATGAACCGTGCTTCCGCCTATTCTCATTTACTGAATATTCCGTGACGGCTAGGGAAACGTCAGTGTGTTTTGTTAATAGTAGTATCAGTTCGTTTGGGGACGATCGGTTGGGTATGATATTTTTGAGCTACTTTTGAGAGCGTTGTTTGTACGTTCAAAACCCGAATCAAACCAGAATGGAGTACATAGATTATTACAAGGTGCTGGGCGTGAAAAAAGACGCCACGGAGGCTGAAATCAAGAAAGCCTATCGTAAACTGGCCCGCAAGCACCATCCCGACATCAACCCCGACGCTAAGGACGCGGAGAAAAAATTTCAGCAAATCAATGAAGCAAACCAGGTGCTGAGCGACCCCGAGAACCGCAAGAAATACGACAAATACGGCAAAGACTGGAAACACGCCGAGGAATTCGAAAAAGCCGGGCAGCAACGACAGTACAGCAGCGGTGGGCCGGCCGGCGGTTTTGGCGGCGGCGGTAATTTTTCGGGCGGCGATTTTTCCGATTTCTTCGAGTCGATGTTTGGCGGCGGGGCGTCTTCGTTCGGGGGGGCTTCGTCGGGTTCCAGGGGAGGAAGCCGACAGTTCAAGGGGCAGGATTTTCAGGCGGAAATGCGCCTGGAATTGCGCGAGGTTTATGAAACCCACAAGCGCACCATCACCGTCAATGGCAAGACTATTCGTTTAACTATCCCGGCGGGCGTCGCCGATGGGCAGGCGATTAAAATCCCAGGCTACGGCGGCGAAGGTGCCAACGGCGGCCCCAAGGGCGATTTGTTCCTTACTTTCACCATTGATAACCGCACTTCCTTCCAGCGCGACGGCGACAACCTGTACGCAACCGTGGACATCGATCTGTATAAAGCCGTGCTAGGCGGTGAGATTACAGTGGATACGTTCGACGGAAAGGTAAAACTAAAAGTGCCGTCCGGCACCCAGAACAGCACGAAAGTCAAGCTGAAAGGAAAAGGGTTTCCCGTTTATAAAAAGGAAGGTTCGTTTGGCGATTTGTACTTAACCTACCAGGTATTGATTCCGTCCGAACTCACTGAAAAGCAGAAAGAGTTGTTTACCGAACTTGCTAACCTAAGCGCGTCATGAATACCGAAAGTTTAGTCCCCGTTACCGTTCTTTGCACTCATTATCGGGTCGAGATGTCTTTTTTTAGCAACCTGGAAGAGATTGGCCTAGTGGAGTTGGAGTCCATCGAGGAAACCCAATATATCCCGTCTGGAAAAATCGGTGAAGTGGAGAAAATCATCCGTATGCAGCAGGATTTGAACCTTAACCTGGAGGCAATCGACGTGGTGTTTAATCTGCTGGATAAAGTGAACGGCTTACAAAACGAATTGCATTCGGTAAGACAAAGGTTAAGAATTTACGAAAGTTAAAAAACCGCTGGAATACCTGAAATAGCAAAAGAGCGTTCGGCATGATTTGCCGAACGCTCTTTTTGTTTTAGCATCTGATATAATTAGTGCGCTCCAGCCGCCTCTACATTTTTGATACCGATTGTCTCGACGGTAATATTGCGAGACGGAGCGGTGTGGTTCTTGAAATCCTGAATGATTTCCAGCACATCGTAGTCGATGTTTTTCGACTTGGTGCCGTCGATGATTACTTTGCAATCACGGGGTAATATGCTGAGCGTATGGTTGATGCTGCCCTTGTTCAGGAAAGTCACCTCCTCCGAAAGTTGCAGGGTAATGACCTCACCTTCCTTGTGATCTTCCTTTTTGTAGTGATAGGAATGCTTGTAGTTCTTGCGCAGAATGAAGTAGATGGCCACTACCATCCCAATGGCGATGCCTTTGAGCAGGTCGGTCACCAGGATGGCCACGATAGTGACGATGAAGGGGATGAACTGATCCCAGCCCAGGGCGTACATTTTCTGATACAGCGATATCTTCGACAATTTGTAGCCTACCAAAAGCAGAATCGCCGCCAGGGCCGCCAGCGGAATCATGTTGAGGAAATAGGGGATGAAAATCGCCGACACCAGCAGCAAAGTACCGTGAACAATCGTGGCCATTTTGGTCTTGCCGCCCGAGTCGATGTTGGCCGAACTGCGGATAATCACCTGCGTGATAGGTAACCCGCCGATGAGTCCCGACACAATATTGCCTACGCCCTGCGCCTTCAATTCGCGGTTGGTGGGAGTGCTGCGCTTGTAGGGGTCGAGTTTGTCGGTGGCCTCCACCGAGAGCAGCGTTTCCAGGCTCGCCACGATGGCGAGGGTGAACGCCACGGTGTAAACGTCGGGATTGGAAATGAACGACCAGTCCGGCAGACTGAAAAAGCTGATGAATTCCTGCGCCGAGTTGGCTACGGGCAGTTTTACCAAATGCTCGCCGCCCATGGCCCACTCGGGCTTGAAAGCGGCAAAAGCCAAGTTGAGAAGCGTTCCCAAAATCACCACGAAAAGCGCGCCCGGCAAAAAGCGGAACAACTGGATTTTCTTCATAAAGGGCCGCTCGAAAAGAATGAGAACCCCCAGCGAAATGAGCGAAATGATGATGGCCCCCGTGCTGCTGTACCGCACCGAGTAGTAGAGTTCGCTGAACGTATTGTGGCCGTCAGATTGGGTAAAAGACTCGTCGCCGAAAAAATCCTTATCGTAGCCGAAGGCATGGGGTATTTCTTTCAAAATCAAAGTGATGCCAATAGCAGCCAGCATTCCCTTAATCACCGACGAGGGGAAATAGTAGCCAATGATGCCTGCATTCAGGAATCCGGCTACCAGTTGAATTACTCCGCAAAGCACTATGGCCAGCAGGAGGGCTTCGAAGCTACCGAGGGTTTCCAAAGCCCCTAAAATGATGACCACCAAACCCGCCGCGGGTCCGGCCACGCCCAAAGCCGAACCACTTAGTGCCCCCACGACGATACCGCCCACCATGCCGGCAATGATGCCGGAAAACAATCGGTTGGGATCGCCCGTGGAGGCCAGCGCCACGCCCAGGCACAGCGGCAGGGCCACCAGATACACGACTAGCCCGGCCGGGATGTCAGATTTCAGGTGGGCAAGCATATTTTTATTTTCAACTGCCATATTTCTTGCTTATAATTTCAAATCGATTGTGAATGATTGACTGATCCTAGGCTCCTTCGTTTTTGTCAAATACATAGAAGGCCTCCAAATCTTTGGTGTCGTCGGCCATGACGTTCAGGTCTTTCAACAGGCCATTGGCCACGTCATAGACCATCCCGTGAATTTCCAGGAACCGATTTTGCTCCCAGGCCATCTGCACAATGGAGGTTTTGGACAAATCCATGACCTGCTCGTGAACGTTCAGCTCGACCAGGCGGTTGCTGCGCTCGGTCATGTCCCCGATGGCGTCCAGTTCGTCCTTGTACAGGCGATACACGTCCTTGATGTGCCGCAGCCAGTTGTCGATCAGCCCGACCGACTTGTTGCCCATCGCGGCGTTGATGCCGCCGCAGCCATAGTGTCCACACACGATGATATGCTTTACTTGCAACACGTTGACGGCATAGTCAAGGACGCTCAGCATGTTCATGTCGGTGTGAATCACCATGTTGGCAATGTTGCGATGCACAAAAACGTCGCCGGGCGTGGTACCCGTGATTTGGTTGGCGGGAACCCGGCTGTCGGCGCAACCAATCCACAGGAATTGGGGACTCTGGCCATTGGCGAGTTTGTCGAAGAAGGTGGGGTCTTTTTCGTTCATCTGGGCAACCCACTGGCGGTTGTTTTCGAATAATTCTTGGTAGGAATAAGGCATGATGTTTGATCTTTGGAGGAATAGTGAATAATGAATAGTGAGCGCAATTGCTTTGTCATAGTGACTAAAGGCAATTATCGCGGATATCGAACGACTGCCTTACCTGAAAAATCTTTCAGTTAAAGCCAGTGAGTTGCCAGCAAATAATAGCGGATATACCCGAAAAGTCAACCAGGCAAGTTGAACTCAGGCAAAGATCGACCCCGGAGAATCGGGCGGTGAGAAAAAGCTGTCCGGCGCTGTGTTATTGACAGTAAGAAGAGCGTACCCGTAAGATGCCTTGTCTGTACATTGAAAGCTTGCGATGGAAATATTCGCAAGCAGAATGGAGAATGAAGAAGGCGCTACTTCCGATTCTTCCGTATCGGAAGGCTCGCAGTCTTCGAATTGAACGGTTTCACTCTCCTGCACAGACTTCTTGCCGTTGGCTAGGTTGCCAACGAGACA
>JBBSKK010000098.1:0-8529 GCA_038256395.1 Cytophagales bacterium
AAAACCCGACCGGTGAAGATTTGGTAAAAGAGGTATCGATTAAAGGCTGTCAAATGACATTATGAAATTTTCAAATAAAACGCTGGAAGACGTTACGCATTCACGCCTGAACGGGTTGCGGTTCATCATTTCATATTTGGAAGAAAATAACGTTTCCGGCAAAAAAGTGGCCGATTTGTCCGCCGGTTCGGGGTTTGTCATCAACCTTTGGGCGGAAGCCGGTGCCACCATCGAAGCCTACGATTTGTACCCCGATGTGTTCAAACAAACTCATTTGACTTGCTCCAAGATCGATTTGAACCGGCCATTGCCTTTGCTATCAGGAACGTACGATTATATTTTGCTGATGGAGACCATCGAGCATATTCCCGATCAGTTCCTGTTGTTGCAGGAAATTGCCCGTATTTTAAAACCCAACGGTCGGCTTATTCTGACCAAACCAAACAACAGTAGTTTTAGCGGGCGGTTGGCCAACCTTTGGACCGAAGGCGAACGCAGCAACATGTACCTGCCCAACGAAAAAACGCTCATTTCTTACGATAACGGTAACGAGTATTTGGGGCGTTTCTTCCTGCTTGGTGCACAAAAACTGCGTTCGTTGGCCGCCAAATCAGGGTTGGATGTAGAAAAAATTTACCCCAATCAGTTCAGTAATGCGTCGTTGGTTTGGGGAATATTCCTGTACCCTTTTTTTTGGGTACGCTCCGTGCTGACCCGCCGGAAATTAACAAAGAACCTTCCTGCCGCTTCCGAAGAAAAAATGGCCATCAACGAACAACACCAACTCAATACCAACCCCACGGTGCTTTTTCACAAACACTTTTGCGGGGTTTTTCAGAAAGCGGCTGAGTGAGGTAAATGGTTGGTTTTGAATAAGAAAAGCCCCTCGCTCTGCACAAGGATATTTCTACCTCTGTCGGCCGTTAATAATTAGTAGGTATGGACCGTCCCACGTAAAATTGGACAAGAGGACAATAAGGAAAGTGGGAAATCAAAGAAACCTTGTTTGTAGGTACATGAAATAACCCGTAAAATTTGTTGAGATTAACGCTGTTTAGAGTATTTTTAATAGGAATATTTCTTACACGGGACTCCGCTAACCCCGATTTGGAATCGGGCGTTGCATCAACTCGCGTTTGCGAAATGAGCGAAAAGACTCAACCCCGATTGCGAATCGGGCTTAACGGGTGACACAGACCAAGGTGAATCGCTGATAACGAGTTTAGTATGCTAAGCTTAAACCTTCGTCTTTCTCGGGCAGGGCTACCCAGGTCTGAATCATTTCCAGGGAGCTATTAGCCAGTACTGCCGGGTCCTCGAAGCGTTCGGAATGCGCAATGCCGCTGCCCGCCGTCATCCAGTTGACTTCACCGGGACGAATGATTTGTTTTACGCCTGTGCTATCCCGGTGCGTGACTTCTCCACCAAGCAAGTAGCTCACCGTAGAAATTCCGATATGCGGATGCGGCAATACATCCATGTTCCGGGCCGCCTGCGGGGCTATCGTCACCGGCCCGGCATGATCCATAAAAATAAACGGCCCGACCATCCGCCGCTTACGAAAAGGCAGGATGCGCTGAACGTGCATACCGGGGCGGATAACTAACATCACCTTCAATCGACATACAACCGGATAGCCGTATACGGCGTCGTTGTTTTGTACCTGTACATCCCCGGTTTCACTACCGATTGTTCGATGGTCTTCATTGTCCAGGTATCCAGGACGTCCACCGTATAGTCTTTGGTGCCCGGCAGGTTTAGTTCTATGTCCTGGTTAGCCTCTGCTACATAGGCCAGGTAGTACGCCCCCGGTTTTGAGAAAATGTACAGGTTGGTACTTAGCTTCTTCGGGTCGCCGTGAGCGATCAGTTCCGGGTCCATCTGGGTTACGGGGGCCTGCTCCATAACGGACTTGAAATAACGGATCCGCTCGGGGCTTTCGCCCATTAGGGTACCCCCTTTGGCCCACCAGCGCACTTCGGTAGCCTCGTCGGCGTCGTTTCGGAAGGTATCGCCGTGCGTAGGGTACCCGCCGCTCAGTCCCGCCATCCAGAAATAGCTGGCCATTTCCTGTCCCTTCATATTGCCCCAGCCGCTTTTTACATCGCCTTCGTACCGCATTTCGTCAAAAAGCAGCGGCTTGTGGTACTGCTTGCGCCACTTGATGGCATCATAAAACCGCGATGTCTGAGCGCTGACGTGGGTGACCCAGGGCCGGGTGTGGTCAAAAAAGTGATCCTCCGAATCATGCCAGTTGTGAATGCCCCGTAGCCGCTGGTGGGGATCTTCCTTTTGCAACAGGGTACCGATTCCCTCCCAGTCAATGGCTGTTTTTATACTCGGCACATCCCATTCATTGGCCAGTGACCACCACACGTTCCGGTAGGCCGACAGGCGAGCAATCATGTAGCGGACGTATTTTTCGTTCATTTCTTTGCCCATCTTGCTGTATCCCCAGGAGTCATAGGGATGAAACAGGATGACATCGGCCTGAATGCCCAGGTCGGAAAGTTGCGCTACCCGCTGGTCGAAATTTTGGAAAAACGCGTAGTTGGGCCGGGTCAGATCATTCGTGCTACCTTCCCGCTTGAAGGGATACATCCAGGGCTCGGTTTCGTTACCGTATTGGTAATGCTTCGGAAAAACGCACATCCTGATCTTGTTGAAAGGCGCTTTCGCCAGCGTTTCCAGGGTTTTGGCCTGCACGGACTGCTTTACGCTCGTCCACTGGTAAGCTGTGGTGCCCACCGCGTAGTAAGGGCTTCCATCGGCGTAGCGCAGGTAGTGCGTATTGACGATTTGTACCGGACCATGATTGGGGCCCGTTGGGGCCAGGCTGCGGAAAGCCCCTTTTTTACCCGAAAGCGCCGCTGCGTTGCTTTTGGTCTGATACGTCCACCTTCCCTGGCTGGGCGGCGAGAACCGGACGCGGTAAGTACCCCCTCCATCATAAAAGCCGGGTACCTCGATGCTTTCATTTCCGTTTTTGAAGGTTGCATCCAACGCTACTTCCATAAAAGGGTTTCCGGTGGAAGGCCCGGAAAGTACCACTTCGTATACCCCCCACTGTTGGGGCGCTGCATTTTTGCCGGATTGGGCAAAAGCTACCAGCGAAGCATAAATGAAGAGGAGCAAGAGGGTGAATCTGGTCATATCGTGGGGACTTTAAGAAGGTGATTTTTTGATTGTAAAAGCCTTTTATCAAAGCATTCTCCTGTATTATTCCGTCCACATGCACTAATTGTCCGACCAGGATTGGTGACAAAGCACCATTTTGAGCCGAACAGGATTACCCCAAACCGCTTCCAGGAAGAGGTACGATGCTGGTAAAGCTGATTTTTAGGTCTTTCTCTTTTTACAAAATCCCAACAAAGCAACTGCCTCCGGCAGAGACAGATGCTTTTCGGGTGATCTACTTCGCCGGGGTAATCACAATATTCCGGTACTCCACCGGGCCGTGGTCGCCTTGAATGTACAGCGGACCCGGCTCGCCCTCGTGGCTATCCAAGGCTCTCCCGGTGATCCCCGGAATTTCCTGATTGGTGATGACCGTCTTACCATTGACCGCCAGGGTAATCATTCTGCCAATCAAGGTGACGTCGAAAGACTGCCATTCGCCGGGTTCTTTGGCCACCATATCGCTGGGAGTAAGAAAACCGTACACGGCTCCCAACTGATCTACTGCTGGTTCCAGGCCCTTACCGTCCGCGACCTGCACCTCGTAGCGTCCGCGCAGGTACACGCCGCTGTTGCTGCCTTTGGGGATGCGAAACTCCACGTGCAGTTTGAAATCGTCGTATTTTTCGTCGGTGATGAGGTTCGCGCCGGATTTTTCACTTTTAAGTATTCCGTTTTGAATGGTCCATTGGTTAGTACCGGAGGCGTGCCAGCCCGTCATGGTGTTTCCATTGATCAAATTCACCGGTTTTCCCCATGCCGGACTAGTAGTTCGGCGCAAGGCCGGAGCCCGCACGCCCGTCCAGCTATTCGTTTTTCCTTCGGGCGTGGTCAGTGTCCCGCTGATTTTGTCGCCCTGTACGCTGCCTTCCACGGAAAAATTACCGTCGCCCTTTTCCCACTGCGGAGGAATGGAGAAGTTGAATTTTCCGTCTTTGAAATGCACCTCCGAAATGGGCCGGGCGCTGCCCGAAACCGAGACAAACCGCCCAACCAGCGTGTAGTTGCCGGAATGACTGACTTCCAGCCATGAAGACAACGGCTTTCCGGCCACATCGACCGTGATATCCCATCTGCCTTCCAGGGGTGAGGCCAGGGGTTTGGCGTGTATATCGTTCACAGTCAGTATTGAAAATGCGATAAGAGCTAGTATCGTAAAAATCTGATTTAGCGAGGGGGACTGAATTTTGAATGATCTTTTCATAAAATTTTTTGGTTGAAAGGCGTGAATTTACCAAGAAGTACAAAATAAAATAGGGGCTGGTTGGACTTGAACTGGATTACTGACTATACGAAAAGAGTAGCCGCCTACCGCACGCCCCCAATCCCGAACTGATCGCCCATTGCCACGGCCTTGCCGTTCTGGAAGTGAATCTCCACCATTTTTTCGCTCTGCACGGCATTGTGGTCGGCGTCTTCGAGCGTAGCGACGATGCGGCGGGTTTTCACGTCGATGACGTCGCCCGTAGAGGGGTAGGCGTACTTCCCGTCCACGCTGAACGTAATCCAGCCGGGCATATCGCGCACCCGGATGGTAGTTTTCTGCACGGGTGGCATCACAGTGTTGTCGAAGACGTGCAGCCGTTCGTTGGCCCCGTCGCACAGCCAGAGTTCGCGCTCGTCGGGCGTGAGGCCGATGCCGTGGCTCGGGCAGCCGTGGCGCTTCACGTCGTTGACCAGAAAGCCCTCGACCGTCACGCGGTGCAGCATTTTTCCGGTGACGAGGTCGCCCACCTCGAAGCCGAGTAAGCCGTTGACGTTCACGTAAGCCAGCGTTTGCTTGCCGTTGATCGTGAAGGGCCGGATGGCGGCGGTGAACGGCCCGACCTGCTTCACGATTTTGTGCGATTTGGCATCGGCCACGTTGAGGATGGGGGCTTTCAATCCGGCAAGATAGACGAACTTGCCGTCCGGCCCGTAGATGGTGTTGTGGGAGCCGGAGTTGGTCACGATTTTGGTGATGATATCGCCCGTTTTGGCGTCCAGCACGTTCCAGAACTCCTTTTCCAGCGAGGGAGCGTAGATGGTAAGGCCGTCGGGCGAAATGGAAATACGGTCCACGCCGCCTTCGTAGGGCTTTTCCCAACGGAGTTTATTGGTCGTGAGGTCGTAGCATTGGATGGCTTCCAACGTGCTGATGTAGATGGCGTTGGTCGCCAGGCTCACATCCACGCCCTTGACGTTGGAGACCGTCGTGCCGTCGGCTTTCATCCCGCCGGGCGTCGCGATGAACTTGACGAAGCGGTGATTGTCGTCGATGTCGAAGACATTGATGCCGTGGCCGCCGTAGCCTAAATAGTTTCGTACGCCCGGTGTGACGACGTAGAGGTAGCGCTTGATTTGCTGCGCCTGGGCGGAGCTGAGGATCAGGAAGGCAAGCGTGGTGAGAAGGGAGATTTTGAGTTGCTTCATTGCTTTGGGTTTAGGTCACAGAGTTTCACGGAGTCGGGTTTCTTTTCTTGCTGAGTTGGGCTTCCAATTTAGGCATTTCTGTCTTGTACTTGCTTTCCGCAGCCACGTTAATGGTGCTGTTGGGGTCTTCCTTCAAATCATATAGTTCAGTGGCCACAACGGTACCGTCGGATTTCAGCCACTTCGTGAAGCGGTAGCGGTCGGTGCGCAGGGAATAGCCCATGACGTCGTTACCGCGCGGGTACTGGCTGAGGGCGGTTTCTTGCCAAACCTGGCCCGGTTTATTGAGGAGCGGCGAGAAACTCGTTCCCTGCAAGTGGGCGGGTTTGGACAGTCCGGCGGCGTCGCACAGGAAGGGGTACAAGTCCACGAACTCCACCAGCGCTTTGGTTTTCTGCCCGGCGGTTTTCATGCCGGGGATTCGCACGATGAGCGGAACGCGGGTGTCGATCTCGAAATTGGTGTGCTTGCACCACTGTCCGTAGTCGCCGAGTTTCCAGCCGTGGTCGCCCCACAGGACCACGATGGTGTTTTTATCCAGTTCCAGCCGTTTCAGTTCGTCGAGTACCTTGCCAATCTGCGCGTCGGTGTAGCTCACGCAGGCGTGGTAGCCGTGGATCAACTCCCGCGCTTGCTCGTCGTCCAGGGAGCCTTTGGCGGGGATGTCGGCGTAGCTGCGCAATTCTCCCCAGCCCGTCGAAGCCAGGGCGGGGGCGTTGTCGGGCGGCGTCTGCCGGGCGGGTAGTTTGAAGTCCGAGCGCTGGTAAAGATCCCAGTATTTCTTGGGAGCAGTAAAAGGCAGGTGGGGTTTGTAAAAGCCGACGGCCAGGAAAAAGGGCTTATCCTTGATTTCTCGCAGCGTTTCAATGGCTTTCTCCGCGATTTTTCCGTCGGGATAAGCATTGTCGGGAACGTCGGCCCGCTCGAAGGCCGGGCCCGCCCCTTTGTGGTTGGCAGCTATCTCGATATTCGCTTCGGTAACGTAGGCCCGCCAGTTGCTTTTAGGCTCCATTTCCTCGCCCTGCCGGGTCCACGAAACCGGATCGAGCAGATTGGCGTGGAACAGCTTACCCCACCAGGCCGTCACATACCCATTGTTTTTGAAATGTTGGGGGAGCGTCACCACGTCGGGGACGGTGTTGCGGAAGTGGGTCGTTAGGTCATAGACGTGCGTGGAGTCCGGGCGCAGGCCCGTAAGCAGACTGGTCCGCGACGGCGAGCAAACGGCTTGCTGACAATAAGCCCGCTCAAAGAGCAGCCCGCTGGCCGCCAGGCGGTCGATATTGGGGGATTTGACCAAATCATCACCATAACAACCCAGTTCGGGCCGCAGGTCGTCGATGGCGATGAACAGGACGTTAGGCCGGGCGGGGGCCGCGTCGCGCTGCTTTAACGAGACAAGGAAGGAAGTCAACAAAACGCCAGCCGCCAATAACGACGCCCCGACGATTATTCTGGATTTTTTGGTAGGTACTTTCATGAGCTGCAAGTTGATTTTCGGGAAAGTTTCGCTTTTCCTTATTTCGGCTCGGGAAATGTCCGAATCGGACTATACCGCTTATAGGCTTCGTAAGTAGCCTCTCCTTCGGGAGTCAGGCGCGGGTCGTTGGTTTTTTTGAGGTAAGCCATTAGCTGGTTTCCCAATTTCTCACGCGTTGCCTTGAAAGCGGCGTTATCTGCCAAATTAGTCAGGCAGTACGGGTCTTTTTTGATGTCGTATAATTCGACCTCCGGCCTTTTGTCCACGGCCAAATGGAAAAAGGGGGCCACCGTCGGTTCGTTTCGGTGTTGCTGTAGGTATAAATCCACAAACTCGTCGATGTCGTGGTAGGCTTCGTCCATCGGTCCCAGCGTACCGTCTTCCTGAAACTTTTGCGGGTCACCAGCGGGCCAGCGTTCGGGATAAACGTTCCAGATGTACAGGTAGTTGGCCGTGCGCATTGCGCGCTGCGGGTAGCCCAGGTTGTTCCAACGCGAAGACGAATGTCGCTCTCGGGAGGCATACACCGCTTGCCGACTCTCATCAACAGTTCCTGACTTTTTGCTCGTCAGAATAGTCAGCAGATTCTTGCCCCCCATGCCGATGATTTCCGGCGCATCCACGCCCGCCGCCGCCAGGAAAGTTGGGGCCATATCCACCAGACTTACCAGATCGTCCACCGAACGCCCGCCCTTGATTTTATTACCCCACCTGATGGCCAGCGGCATGTGAATCCCATATTCGTAGCAATTGGCCTTAGCGCGGGGAAAGGCCATCCCGTTGTCAGACGTGACGACGATGAGCGTATTATCCAGTTCACCACGTGCTTCCAGTGCTTTCAGCATCCGGTCGAGGTGGCTGTCTTGCCACTGAATTTCGAAGAGGTAATCCAGGATATCGGACCGAACTTCGGGGTGGTCGGGCATGAAGCCGGGTACCGTCACCTTATCGGACGACAGACCGGATTTTGCGCCTAGCCCCAACCCAAACGGGCGGTGCGGCTCGTAGGCACCCATCCAGAAGCAGAAGGGCGCATTGTCAGGTTTTTGGGCCAGAAAATCTTCAAAATTGGCGGCGTAGTCGTTAGCGCTAATCCCGGCGGGCGAGTCGGCTTTGCGGGTGTCGTAGGATTTTCCGGCGGGATTGTGTTCGCGGCCCATGACTTTGCCCGGCCCCCAGCCCTTGCCCGTCAGGCCCACGAAGTACCCGGCGCGTTCCAGCAAGTCGGTGTAGGTCACCAGGTCGGCGGGGAAGGTACTGGCGTGGGTACCCGCCTCGCGCACCTGCCAGCAGTTCTTGCCCGTCAGGATGGCGGCCCGCGACGGACTGCAACCCGGCGAGGCCGAAAAAGCATTGGTAAACAAGATGCCTTCCCGCGCCACGCGGTCGAAGGCGGGGGTGCTTACCGCTTTGTAGCCATAGGCCGAGGCGTGGGGATAGGATTGGTCGTCGGAGATGAT
>JBBSKK010000099.1:0-8503 GCA_038256395.1 Cytophagales bacterium
ATACGTCGGAACCTCGGCTCCGCAAATGATCCACGTCACTTAGCGGCCCTTGTCCGTTAACCCTTTTGATCCAACGCTTCCTTATAAACCTTCAAACACCGCTCGCGGGCTGCTTTGTGATCGACGAGGGGGGTAGGGTAGCTGAGTTCGTTGATTTCGGGGATCCATTCTTTGATGAATTTATTTTGGGGATCGAACTTCTTGGCCTGGGTGGTGGGGTTGAAGATGCGGAAATAAGGCGCGGCGTCGGTGCCGGAACCCGCCGCCCACTGCCAGCCGCCGTTGTTGGACGCCAGGTCGTAGTCTTGGAGTTTTTTATCGAAATACGCCTCGCCCCAGCGCCAGTCGATGAGCAGGTCTTTGACGAGAAAACTGGCCGTAATCATCCTGAGGCGATTGTGCATATAGCCCGTGGCGTTGAGCTGGCGCATCCCGGCGTCCACGATGGGGTAGCCCGTCATGCCGTCGCACCATTTTTGAAATTCCTCCTCGTTGTTGCGCCACTGGATGCGGTCGTACTCAGGCCGGAAGGCTTTGCCCTCGCCCACGTGCGGGAAATTCCAGAGGATTTGCTGGTAGAAATCGCGCCAGATTAGTTCACCGAGGAAAGTCTGGCTCTCTTGCATCGCCTGCTGCGCCAGTTCGCGAATGCTGATCGTGCCGAAACGCAGGTGGATGCTCAGCCGCGAGGTGCCGGGGGCCGCCGGGTAGTTGCGCAGTTCGGCGTATTTTTCCAGCTTCTCGTCGCGGACGTGCTTGGGCGGGAATTCCTCGTCCGGCATCCGCTCGAAGCCCATTTGTTCCAGGCTCGGGACAGGAAGTTTTTTGGTTTTGAATAAATTCTTGAAATACTTCTCCGTCGGGTAGGGCTTCACGTAAAAATTCTTCTCCTTGGAGCCGTGCAGCTTTTCCTTCCAGGATCTGCTGTAAGGCGTAAAGACGGTGTAGGGCGTTCCCTTCTGGGTCAGGATTTCTTCTTTTTCAAAAATAACCTGATCCTTGAACGTACGGAAAGGGATGTCTTTTTTTTCTAAAAAATCAGCCACCTCACCGTCGCGTTTTTTGGCGTAGGCTTCGTAGTCGTGGTTGGCATAAACCTCGGCGACGTCATATTCTTTGACAATTTCTTTCCAAATTTCCAGCGGGACGCCGTACTTTACCAGCAGGTCGGAGTCCGCTTTTTCAAGCTTTTCCTTCATGCCCTCGACTGCCCGCATGATGAATTCCAGGCGGCGGTCGCGCTTGTCTTCCAGTTGGTCGAGGATGGTTTTGTCAAAAATAAAAAGGGGGAAAACGGGAAAGTCCGAGTTGAGGGCGCGGTAGAGTCCGGCGTTGTCGTGCAGTCGCATATCGCGGCGGTGCCAGAAGACGGCGATTTTTTTCTTAGGCATGGTGGGGGCAGTTTTTTTTGTTTTCTTAAAACCGGAGGGTTGTGGGATTGTTTACAAGAAGCCGATGGTCATTTCTTACCTTTGACTGCGCGATACTTCTTCAAACCGATCCATCATGCCCCAAAAAACCAAACCAAACCCCACCGTCTTTATCATCTTCGGCGGCACGGGCGACCTCAACGCCCGCAAAATCACTCCCGCGCTTTACAACTTATATTTGGACGGCTGGCTGCCGGACAATTTTGCCGTGATCGGCACGGGCCGCACCGAATTGACCGACGAGCAGTTCAGGAGCAATTTGCTGGAAGGTGTCAACCAGTTTTCCCGGAAAGGCAAAGCCGATAAAAAGATTTGGCAGGAGTTTTCGTCCCGTATTTCATATCAGGTCGCTAACGTGAAGGACGCCAAATCATTCGACAAATTTGCGGATCGAATCGCCCAGCACAAAGAGGATTGGGGCCAGGAACCTTGCGTGGTTCATTATTTAGCCGTGGCGCCCCGGTTTTTCTCCGTTATTGCCGAGAATGTAGCACAGAGCAAGTTGGCCGACTACCTCGCCAATACGCGCATCGTGGTCGAGAAGCCCTTCGGGCGCGATTTAGAAAGCGCCAAAGAGTTAAATGCCCTGCTGCAATCCATTTTCGACGAGTCCCAGATTTACCGCATCGACCACTACCTCGGGAAGGAAACCGTCCAGAATATCCTGGCTTTCCGCTTCGCCAACGCGCTTTTTGAACCCACCTGGAACCGCAACTACATCGACAACGTCCAGATTTCGGTGTCGGAGCAACTGGGCATGGAGGGCCGGGGCAGCTACTACGATACCGCCGGGGCGCTGCGCGACATGGTGCAGAACCACCTCTTTCAACTGCTGTGCCTGGTGGCGATGGAGCCGCCCGTTTCCTACCAGGCCGACGAAGTCCGCAACCGCCGCGTGGATGTGGTGAACGCCCTGCGCGAGATTCGCCCCGAGGAAATCAGCGAGTACGCCGTGCGCGGGCAGTACGGCGCGGGCTGGATCGAGGGTAAAAAAGTTGAAAGCTATCACCACGAGGAGGAGGTGCCGAAGGATTCTTCGCAAAACACCTACGCCGCAGTCAAACTCTTCGTGGACAACTGGCGCTGGAACGGCGT
Source organism: Cytophagales bacterium (assembly GCA_038256395.1). Lineage (GTDB taxonomy): Bacteria > Bacteroidota > Bacteroidia > Cytophagales > Spirosomataceae > Persicitalea. Next base: position 2,526 of record JBBSKK010000099.1, read on the forward strand.
ACCGTTTTATTTGCGGACGGGCAAGCGGATGCCCGAGAAAAAGTCGGTCATTACGATTCAGTTCAAACCCGTGCCGCACCAGTCGTTCCCGGCGCAGGCGGCGGCCAACTGGCAGCCCAATCGGCTGATTATCGAGATTTATCCCTGCGTGGGCATCCGCATCGAGTTCCAGGCCAAGCGGCCGGGACCGGAAATGTTGCTTTCTCCGGTCGATATGCAGTTTAACTACGACGAGTTCGATGCCGCCGACACGCCCGAAGCCTACGAAACGCTGCTGCTGGACATCATGGAAGGCGACTCGACGCTCTTCATGCGGGCCGATCAGGTGGAAGCCGCCTGGCGGGTACTCATGCCCGTTGTGGAGGCTTGGGACAACACCCCGGCGACTGATTTTCCCAACTACGAGTCGGGTACTTGGGGACCGACGGAAGCCGATGCGCTGATCGCCAAAGCCGGACATAGCTGGGTTTCTGCGCCGGGTAAAGATTGACAAATTTTGTAAAAACAAAACCCATGAAAAATCTTGCTCTCATCTTTCTGTTAAGCGCCGCCACTTTACCCTTCGCGTTCGGGCAAGGCGTGAAGGCACCCGCCCGGCAAAACCAGGCGATCTACGACCTGATCGACGCTTATTCCCGCGCCAGGGAAAATCAGGACACCACGTTGCTCCGCAGCATTCTGACCGCCGACATCGACCAACTCGTTTCGACGGGCGAATGGCGGCAGGGAATCGAAGGCTCGATGGCGGGCATGGCGCGCAGCACCGCCGGTAATCCCGGCAGCTCCCGAACCCTAAAAGTGGAAAGGCTGCGCTTCATTAGCCTCAGAAGTGCCATCGCCGACGCTCGCTACGTGATCGAGAACCCCGACGGCAGCAAGCGGGAAATGTGGAGTACGTTCGTGGTAGTGAAAGTAAAAGGCAAATGGGAGATCACCGCCATTCGGAATATGCTGCCCGCAAAGTGAAAGTCTAGCTTTTTGACAAAAAAATTTCTTTGTCAAAAAACAGAACCCAAACCCAACACCTTTCTGTTTACTTTGCGTTTTTAATGTCAAAAGGCGAGCGAACGCGCCTTTCCAATCAAACACAATTTTCCAAATTCATGAAAAAAGTAAAGTACCTAATCCTGTCGGCCCTGCTTATAGCCAGTTTTTCAGGATTTGCTCAAAAAGAATACCAATTTTCCGTTGACCTCACCAAACCCCTGGACGACAAGCTGACCGTTGAATTGGAAACGCCATCGCTGCGCGGCAGGTCGATAATGTATCACCTGCCTCGGATCGTGCCGGGTACTTACTCGATAAACAACTATGGTTCCTACGCCAGCAACTTTAAAGCTTTCGACAAGCGAGGTCGGGAGCTGAAAGTAGAAAAGCGCGACAAAAACAGTTGGAAAATCTCGAAAGCCAAGAAGCTCTCCCGCCTTTCGTACCAAATCGATGACACCTGGGATACGCCCGGCATCGAGGAGGATGTTTTCGAACCCAGCGGCACCAACATCCAGCAGGACACCGTATTCGTGCTGAACACCTTCGGTTTGTTCGGCTATTTTCAAGGCATGGATCGGCTGCCCTACCGCGTGAGCATTACCAAGCCTACAGGTTTCTACGGCTCTACGCCGCTGGTAAACCAAAACAAAGGCGGCAACCAGGATTTGTTCGTCACCAGAGACTACCACGAACTGGCCGACTCGCCGATGATGTACAATCGGCCCGATACCGTTTGGCTGAAAGTGGGCAACGCGGATATTCTGGTTTCGGTGTTTTCGCCCAATAACAAGTTTGCCACCAAAGACCTGGCGGCAGACATCAAGCCCACGCTGGAAGCCCAGAAGGACTACCTCGGCGGTACGCTGCCGATCGACAAGTACGCCTTCATCATTTATATGTCCGATGACAAGAACCTGACCCGCTACGGGGCGCTGGAGCATTCACAGTCGTCGTTTTACTACCTGCCCGAGACGTTCTCGGAGGCGCAGTTGTCCAAATCCATCAAGGACATCGCGGCCCACGAGTTTTTTCACATTATTACCCCACTGAACATCCACAGCGAAGAAATCGGCGACTTCGACTTTATCGACCCCAAAATGTCGCGGCACCTGTGGCTGTACGAAGGGCTGACGGAGTACGCCGCCCACCACGCCCAACTGCGGGCCGGCATCATCGACCTGACCACCTACCTGGAGCGCCAGGCCGACAAGGTCGAGAACGCCCGGACGCGCTACACCGACACGCTTTCCTTCACGGCCATGTCGAGCGACGTGCTGGAAAAGTACAAGGATGAGTATTCTAATGTTTACGAAAAAGGCGCGTTGATTGGCCTGAGTCTGGACTTGAAACTCCGCGAGTTGTCCAGCGGCAAGTACGGCACCCAGGATTTGTTGCGCGACCTGGCCAAAACCTACGGGAAAGAGAAGTCCTTTAAGGACGAAGAATTATTTGACAAAATCACCGAACTGACTTACCCCGAAATGCGCGACTTTTTTCGCCGCTACGTGGAAGGCGGCGAGCCGTTGCCGCTGAAAGAATTGTTCGCCAATATTGGTATCGACTTCGAACCCGAAGGAAAAAAGAGTGAGGTTGAAAAGGCATTCGGCGTGGGCTTTGCCCTGGTTCCCGGTACCCGCAGCATTCTGATCGCCAGCACCGAAGAGTCTACCGATCTGGGTAAGCGTCTTGGTCTTGAGCAAATGGATCAAATCGTAATGCTGAACGGTAAGCCCTTCGACGCCGACAGCTACGCGACCGTACTACAGGACTACGACGAGAACTACAAGTTGGGCGATGAGGTATCGTTCACCGTAAAGCGCAAAATGCCGGACAACGAAATCAAGGAAGTGAAGCTCACCGCCGACTTGCAAGAGGCAACCGTAACTTACCCGACCTTCACACCCGTAACTAATCCGACGACACAACAGTTGGCGCTTCGCGAGGCTTGGATGGGGCGCATGGCGCAGTAGAAAGACTTGATTCGCGTGTTTTTATTTTGAGACGCGTATTTCTGGTTCAAAAAAATAGACATGACTGACCTGCAACTATATACCGAGCTTTCGACGCTGCCCGATCACCTGAAAGAAGAGGTGAAGGACTTCATCGGTTTTTTGAAAACGAAGTCAAAGCAAAAGGGTAAAGTTAAGCAAAGAAACTTCGGAGCGGCAAAGGGCTTCTTCGAAATGAGCGACGACTTTGATGAGCCTTTGGAGGATTTCAAGGAGTATATGCCGTGACTATTCTTCTGGATACCCACGCTTTTATCTGGTTCCTGAACGGTGATAATCAATTAAGCGCAAAGCTGAAAGATGCCATCGCCGACACATCCAATACTTGCTTTCTCAGTATTGCCAGCGTTTGGGAAATAGCAATAAAAATCAGTATTGATAAATTGAAAATTAAGGGCGACTTTGATCAAATTGTCGATTTCTCAACTGAAAACGACATAGAAATACTGCCCGTAACTTTCACCCACGTCCAGCAGTTGATGCAGCTACCCTATCATCATCAAGATCCCTTCGACCGAATCATCGCGGCTCAGGCGCTGGCAGAAAACCTTTCTGTTGGTACCAAAGACAGCATTTTTGCAGCGTATGGAGTTGAAGTTTTTTGGTAAAAGCTTCCAGGATTACGCCTTAAACCGCTCGAAGGCCGCGCGTTCTAGTTCCTCCTGATGATCGGGATGCGCAATAGCGATGAGCGCCTGAGCGCTTTGTTTCAAGGTTTTTCCGTACAGGTTGGCCACGCCGTACTCCGTCACAATGTAGTGAACGTGGGCGCGAGTGGTGACTACGCCCGCGCCCGGTTTCAAGAGCGGCACGATCTTGGACTCGCCGCGCGAGGTCACGGAGGGCATGGCGATAATTGGTTTTCCTCCTTTGGATAAAGACGCGCCCCGGATGAAATCCATTTGTCCGCCTACGCCGGAATAGAGCCGGGTGCCGATGGAGTCGGCGCAGACTTGCCCCGTAAGGTCTATTTCGATGGCGCTGTTGATGGCCGTTACTTTGGGATTGGTGCGGATCACGGCGGTATCGTTGGTGTAGGAGGCTTCCAGCATGGCGATCATAGGATTATCGTGCATGAAATCGTAGAGCCGCTGGCTGCCTACGGCAAAACTCGATACCAACTTTCTCGGATGCTTTCTTTTTTCTATTCCCGTAATAACCCCGGACTCGACCAGATCGATGATGCCGTCCGAAAACATTTCGGTGTGTAGGCCCAGGTTTTTGTGATTGTTGAGATAGCGCAGGGTGGCGTTTGGAATGCCGCCGATACCCACTTGCAGCGTGGCACCGTCCTCCACCAATCCGGCCACGTTACGGCCGATGGCCATTTCCATTTCCGTAGGTTCCACCGGATCGTGGGTGTAAATGGGAGCCTCGTGGTAGCACAAGGTAGTGAAGCGGCTCACGTGGACCTGACCGTCGCCGTGGGTGCGCGGCATGTGCGGGTTGACCAGCGCGATCACCGTACGGGCGGTGTCTACGGCGGCCCGGGCTACGTCCACCGAGACACCCAGCGAGCAGAATCCGTGTGCGTCGGGCGGTGAAACCTGCACGAGGGCCACGTCCAGCGGCCAAATGTTGTTGCGGAACAGCAGTGGTGCTTCGCTCAGGAAAATGGGCAGGTAGCTGGCCCGTCCCGCCGCCACGGCTGCCCGCAGATTAGCCCCGATAAACAGGGCATTGGGATGAAACGATTCTTCGAGGCCCGGCTCGGCCAGCGGCATGGGGCCTTCGAGGTGCAGATGGATGGTCTGGACATTGCGCAGTTCGGGCGCGCGCTGAGCCAGTGCTTCAAGCAATAAAGTAGGCGTGGCGGCGGCGGCGTGGACAAAAACGCGGTCGTTACTTCGGATTGACTTCACCGCCTCAGCGGCTTCAACGTGGGGATATTTCATTAAAACTTTTTTTGGGTGCAAGGTAGCGGGACGAATTTTATGCCACAAAACAGCGGAATATCTTTCCTAACCCGAATGAGTAAGGTCATGTTCGGAACAATTTCCGTTCCGTGGCTATTAGATAACTGCACTGAAGCGCTTTTTCCCGCATGAAAAAGAAACTGCTGCTCTCTGTATTACTCCTGTTTTCTGCCAGGATAAGTTTTTGTCAAAAGCAATCAAATCAAGGCCCGCTCGAAACCATCCCGGTAGCCAAAGTGTGGTCGGGCCACTCGGTGGGCTTCGACCTACTGACGACCGACAAGTACCAGTACGCCGCCTATTACGACGAAGGGCGAAACATGGTCATCGCCCAGCGCCCGCTGAGTTCTAAGAAATGGAAAAAAACGGTGCTGCCCTCCAAGATCGGCTGGGACAGCCACAACTACATCGAGATGGCCGTTGATCGGGATGGCTACCTGCACGTTTCGGGCAATATGCACGCCGTGCCGCTGATTTATTTCCGCTCCACGCAGCCGGAAAACATCGACCATTTTGAAAAGCTGCCGATGACCGGCAAGCACGAGGATCGGGTGACTTACCCAATTTTTCTCAAAAACAAGGAAGGCGTCCTCTACTTCCAGTACCGCGACGGGGGAAGCGGCAATGGTACCACACTTTACAATAAATATGACCCCGCTGCCAAAACGTGGACGCCCTTGTTCGACACGCCTTTTTTCGACGGAGAAGAGGAAGCTAGTGCATACATGAGTACTCCCACTTTGGGGCCGGACGGCTATTTTTACATTGTCTGGTTGTGGCGCATGACGCCCGTTGCCAATACCTGCCACAACCTTTCCCTCATCCGCAGCCGCGATTTGCTGAGTTGGGAAACCGTCGGCGGCGAACCCGTCAAACTGCCGATCCAATGGCGCAACCGCCACCCGATCGTCGTCCCCGTCGGCCCGTGGAATGGCCTGACCAACATGGCCTACAACATCGTCTGGGATCAGGAAAAGTATCCCTGTATCACCTACCATCAGTACGATCCGCAGGGCGTCAGCCAGATATTTATGACCCGTTGGGAGAAAGGTAGCCAGGAAAA
>JBBSKK010000100.1:0-8462 GCA_038256395.1 Cytophagales bacterium
ATCAAGGTAAGAAGTAATTGTCCACTGTCCACCGTCAACTGTCAATTATTTTGAACCGCAGCGTCACCTTCGTCACCCTCGGCGGGTCATGGACTGTGCTGCGGGTTTCCATTGTGAAGGTGTCTTCATAGACGTTACGCGGGTAAATGTTCCAGCCGCCGGTTACGGTGGCCGAGTCGCGCAGGGCGATTACATTCTGCGGAACATAGACTTTCCACTGGTACTGCTGCGTGGTGTCGGCGCCCGTCAGGTGGCCCTCGAAACTTCCGTCGGCGTGGAACTGCACCCAATCCATGTGGCGGTCGAATCGGACGCCGCTAATGTGCGGGATGTGTTCGCCGTTTTTGAGGACGGGTACTTCGTCCATCGCGATTTGTTCCAGGTACCAGCGGTCGGCGGCTAGTAGTCTGGCTTTTGCTTCCTGCACATCATCGGCGGGGCGGTGGCAGGCCAGACTCGTCATTATCAGCAGCCAAAAAACTCGTTTCATGCGTACATTTTTGGCCTGAACTAGATTTGACAACTTTTTGAAAGTTGCCAAATCTCACTTTGCTTCTGCCAACACGGGCTGGAAGCCCGTACCACAATTAAATCCCTTTGCTCATTTCCAGCATTTTGGCTACTGATTCGTAGGCTTTTACGCGAATATGTTCGGGGACGATGATTTCGGGTTGTTCATACAGCAGCGCGTTATAGACCTTTTCCAGCGTGTTCATTTTCATGTACGGGCATTCCGAACAGGCGCAGGTATTGTTGTCGGTGGCCGGGGCGGGAAGCAACTTTTTATGCGGCACCGACTGCTTCATTTTGTGCAAAATACCCGCTTCGGTGGCGACGATAAACTTCTGGGCGTCGTTCTCCTGCACGAATTTTAGAAGGCCCGTCGTCGAACTCACGAAATCGGCTTGCATCAGCACGTCTTCCTTGCATTCGGGGTGGGCGATGAGCAGCGCGTCGGGATTGTCCTCCCGCAACTTTTGGAGTTTTTCGCGCGAAATGTCGATGTGGACAATGCAGGCCCCATCCCAGAGCACCATGTCGCGGCCCGTTTTTTTGGCCACGTAGCGGCCAAGGTTGGCGTCGGGAGCGAAGATGATTTTTTGGTCTTTGGGCAAACTGTTCACGATGTGCAGCGCGTTGGACGAGGTACACACGATGTCGGTCAGCGCCTTAATTTCGGCAGAACAGTTGATATAACTAATGACGATGTGGTCGGGGTACCGCGCCTTGAACTCCGCAAACTTATCGGCGGGTGCCGAGTCGGCCAGCGAGCAGCCCGCGTTCAGGTCGGGAATGACGACCTTCTTGTGCGGGCTAAGTACCTTGGCGGTTTCGCCCATAAAATGCACGCCACAAAAGACGATCATATCGGCTTCGGTGGCGGCGGCTTGCTGCGACAGGCCGAGGCTGTCGCCGATGTAGTCGGCCAGATCCTGAATGGCTCCATCCACGTAGTAGTGGGCCAGAATCACGGCGTTTTTCTCTTTTTTCAGGCGGTCGATCTCCGCCACTAAATCTATGTCGTCGGCCACGGCTTCATTTACGTAGCCATAGCGGGAAACTTGTTCAAGAATATCGGTCATCGTTTTTAGTATTCAGGAATGCGCGTCCGGAAGGTTTCATTCGGGACAAAAATTTGTAAAAATCAACTTGACAAGCGTATAACAGGCTCCAAGGTACAAATAATCCCAAAATCTTGACAACAGCTCCTAAAAAAGCCGAAACCGCTAATCCCCGAAGAAGGAAAAACAGCGGTTTCGGCTTTATTTGTAAAGTAACCTCAGTAGGAAAAATCAGAACACCCAGCGAAAGAAATAGTACAGTGTGGCGGACAAAATCATCGTCACGGGCAGCGTCAGTATCCAGGCAATGGCGATGTTACGCACCGTCCCGCCTTGCAAATTTTTGATGCCTTTGTTGGCGACCATCGTCCCCGCAATGCCCGACGAAAGCACGTGGGTAGTACTCACGGGAAGCCCCAGCCACGACGACATGCCAATGGTGCTCGCCGCCACCAATTCCGCCGAAGCGCCCTGCGCGTAGGTGAGGTGCTGCTTGCCGATTTTCTCCCCAATCGTGACCACGATGCGCTTCCAGCCGACCATTGTCCCCAGGCCCAGCGAGAGCGAAATCATCAGAATCACCCAGTCGGGTGCGTAGTCGGTAAAGCGGCGGATGCCCGTGTTTTCGCTGATTTGCGCTCGGAGTACGTCGGCGTCGGCCAGGCTGATGTTGACGTTTTTGCTGTTGAGCAAATCCTTGACGTTGCGGTCGATGAGCAGGATCGAGCGGCGGGCGTTCAGGCGTTCGCCCTGGGGGAAAACATTGTCCACGAACGGCTTGCTAAGCTGAACTTGCAAAGAGGCGATTTCGCGCTTGGTTTCGGCCAGTTCGGTTTGGTTCAGGGATGACAACACTTTGGGATTCACCTTATTTATTACCGTTTCGATTTGGGCGATGTTGCCTCGCATCATCGTTGGATCGAGGTCGTTGTTGAGCGCAAAGTAGGCGGGCGTGATCCCGATCAAAATGAGCATGATCAAGCCTACGCCCTTCTGGCCGTCGTTGGAGCCGTGGAAAAAGCTAACCAGCGTGCAGGTCACGATCAAAATCGCCCGAATCCAGCCGGGTGGTGGTTGGTTTTTCTTGGGCTCGCTAAATACTAGTTTCTGCAAAGGCTTATCCAAAGCTTTTCGCAAAATGAACATCAGCACTACCGCCAGCGAAAAACCGAAGAGCGGTGAAGCCAGCAGCGATATGAAAATTTCGGTGGCTTTGGAGGTGTTTACACCCGTGCCGCGCGTGTTTTCCGGCATAAACGTAAAAGCCAATCCTACCCCCAAAATGGAGCCAATCAGCGTGTGCGAACTAGAACTGGGCAGGCCAAAGTACCAGGTACCGAGGTTCCAGACAATGGCGCTGAACAAAAGCGCCAGCACCATCGCGATGCTGTGGTAGACGTTTTGGTCGATGAGGAGTTCGGTGGGCAACAGGTTCAGAATACCCATCGCGACGGCGATGCCCCCAAAAAACACGCCCAGAAAGTTGCAGAAGCCCGACCACACCACGGCGGTGTTGGGTTTGAGAGCATTGGTATAAATGACGGTCGCTACGGCGTTGGCCGTGTCGTGAAATCCATTGACAAATTCAAAAGCGCAGGCGGCAAACAAACAGAACGCCAGAAGGAGGAAAATGTCGGTCTCTAAACCAAACATACGGCAGGAGGATCAGTGGGTGCCAATCAGCCGTTTGGCCAATCGTAAATGCCGCAAAAGTAAGGAAAGTTTGGGGAGGAGGTATGTTAAGAAATTGTTAAGAAGGAGGAGGAAGGGAGGAAAGGAAGAAAGGATGAAGGGAGCTGGCGCACGCCTTCCTTTATCCTTTCCTCCCTCCTCCTTTCCTCCCTCCTCCTTTCCTCCTGCTAACCCTTGTTAGCAAGCTGCCCACAAGCCGCGTCGATGTCCTTCCCCCGGCTGCGGCGGACGCTGACGGTGACGCCGCGATTTTCGAGGAAGGCGGCGAAACGGTCGAGCTTGTCGGCGTCGGTGTTGCGAAAATCGGCTTCGGCGATGGGGTTGTACTCGATGATGTTGACGCGGGCGGGAACGCGTTTGGTGAATTCCCAAAGCTCTTTGGCGTCGTCGAGCGAGTCGTTGAAGTTGTTGAAAACGATGTACTCGAAGGTAATGCGGTTGCCGGTTTTTTTGTAAAAATAATTGAGCGCCTCGGCCAGATTATCCAGCGAGTTGGACTCGTTGATGGGCATGATGCGGTTGCGCTTGTCGTCGTTGGCCGCGTGCAGCGAAAGCGCCAGCCGAAACCGCACCTCGTCGTCGCCCAGCTTTTTAATCATCTTGGCGATGCCCGCTGTCGAGACCGTAATCCGCTTCGGCGACATCCCCAGGCCCAGCGGCGAAGTGATATGTTCGATGGATTGCAGTACGTTGGCGTAGTTGAGCAGTGGCTCGCCCATGCCCATGTACACGATGTTGGTCAGCGGGGCCTGAAACTTGCGCTCGGCCTGCCGCGCAATCTCAACCACCTGATCGTAAATTTCGCCCGCGTCCAGGTTGCGCTTGCGATCCATGTAGCCCGTTGCGCAGAAGGTGCAGCTCAGCGAACAGCCGACCTGGCTGCTCACGCAGGCGGTCATGCGATCCGTAGCGGGAATCAAAACGCCTTCCACCAAATGCGCGTCGTGCAGCCGGAAGGCCGACTTGACCGTGCCGTCGTTGCTGTGCTGCTGGTTGTCAGTCGTGAGGGCATTGATAGCAAAATGCTCATCCATCAATTCCCGCAGCGGCAGCGACAGGCTGGTCATCTCGGCAAAGGAACGCGCCGATTTCTTCCACAGCCACTCATGGATTTGCTTCGCCCGAAAGCCTTTCTCACCTTTTTCAGCCAGCCAGTCTTTTAGCTGGTCTGCTGAGAGTTTTCGTATGTCAGTTTTTTTGGAGTTTATGACAGGGCCGCCTGGCGGTTTAAAGTTCATGAGTTTATGTGTTTATGAGCTAAGACGGATTGCTTCAAAACTTTCTTATACTTTTTAAAAAGGAGTAGTGTATGTAGAGATGAACTGAGTAAAAACTCATGACCCGCACGGGCGGCCCCGTCATAGACTCATAGACTCTCTCCTTCCAGATATTCCCGCTTCCAATCCCGAATCAATTCACTACCAGCGGGTAGCCACTCGACGGCTTTGGTAATCACCACGGGTGCCACAGGAACGATGTACTGGTAAATATAAGTCCCCTCGACGCGGTGCGGGGGAATATCGACGCCCATCGTGCTCAGCAGCCAAAAGAAAACGCTCGCTCCAAACACCCAGGTAAAAAGTCCCACCGCCGCACCAACCAAGCTATCGAAAGTTCCTAGTAGGGAATATTTCAATGAGCGGCGAATCGAATAACCAAATTGATTCAACAGAAAAACGGTTGGAAAAAAGATCACGGAAAAGCCAATGAACGGCAGAATCCGCCGCGCCAGGGTGTGACCTATGTGCGGTTCCAGCACTTCCATCCCCAGCCCCAAAAACTTGAAACCCACAATCATGGCGACTACGAACGCTACCACACCCACAATCTCGACGAGCAAACCCTTGCGATATCCGTTTACGGCTCCCCATAAAAGAGGAATCAACAACAAGAAATCGAGTAGTTTCACTTTGCCAGCAAACTCCTAACCAGCCCCGCTACGACTTTTCCATCCGCCTGCCCGGCCAATTCCTTGGTCGCCACGCCCATGACTTTCCCCATGTCCGCCGGACTGGAAGCACCCACCTGCGCGATAATAGTTTCCAACTTGGCTTTGATTTCATCCTCGCTCAACTGCCGGGGCATGAATTCTTCGATGAAGACCAGCTCGGCTTCTTCCTTTTCCGCTAAATCTTCGCGGTTCTGGGCGTGGAAAATCTCCGCCGCCTCGCGACGTTGCTTGGCGGCTTTGGTGAGGAGTTTCAGCTCGTCGTCTTCCGACAATTCTCCGGTACTATGGCCGCTGGTTTCTTCCAACAAAATCAACGACTTGATGGCCCGCAAAGCGCGCAATTTGTCCTGATCCTTCGCCCGCATGGCATCCTTGATATCCGATTCGACTTTGCTTTTTAATGACATATTATGTGGTACGGGCTCCCAGCCCGTCTTGGTAAAATGATAAATTCAGGAAATACCCCTTGACAATACCGCCTAGAACATTTTCCAAACAACTCACGTTCGATAGCCGTAACTTTGCCCCAAAGGTACGAATCACCCAGCATTCCCCCACCCATGACCCGTCTGAGCGTCAACATCAATAAAATTGCCACCCTCCGAAATTCGCGCGGCGGCGACAATCCCAACGTCGTCAAAGTCGCCCTCGACTGCGAGCGCTTCGGGGCCGAAGGTATCACCGTTCACCCGCGTCCCGACGAGCGCCACATCCGCTACCAGGATGTGTATGATTTGAAAGAAGTCGTCACGACGGAATTCAACATCGAGGGTAATCCTTCCGAGCGGAAATTCGTGGATTTAGTATTGGCCAATAAACCTGAACAAGTAACGCTGGTACCCGACGCCCTCGGGGCCATCACCTCCAACGCGGGCTGGGACACGATCACGCACAAAGACCGCCTGACCGACCTCATCGCCGAATTCAAAGCCGCCGGCATCCGGGTTTCCGTTTTCGTGGACGCCGACGAGCGCATGGTCGAAGGGGCCAAAGCCTGCGGGGCCGACCGTGTGGAACTCTACACCGAGCCTTACGCCGAGCATTTTTACTCCAATAAAGAAAAAGCCGTCGCGCCTTTCATTAAAGCCGCCGAAGCCGCCAAAAGTGTAGGTTTAGGCCTCAATGCTGGCCACGACCTGAGTCTGGACAATCTAAGGTTTTTACAAAAAAGCATTCCCTGGCTCGACGAAGTCTCCATCGGCCATGCCCTCATCGCCGACGCACTTTATTTTGGTCTGGAAAATACGATCCAAATGTACTTGCGCGAATTACAATGAGCCATTTCAAAACGGTAACCACTCCGTTGACCCGGTCTGGCGTATCGGTTAACCTTTGATCTCTAACCCTTTTCTCGTGCCCCTTCCCCTTTCGCCTCCAAACTTCCTAAAAGCAGCCGAAACGCTGCCCGTCGTGGATGTCCGTTCGCCGGGAGAATTTTTGCAGGGGCATATCCCGGGGGCGGTGAATATTCCTTTGTTCAGCGATGAGGAAAGAGCGCAAGTCGGGACGACTTATAAGCAGGTGAGTCAGGAAGAGGCTTTGCTGCTGGGTTTGGAGTTAGTCGGGCCGAAGATGGCCGATTTTGTGCGGGCGTCGAAAATACTTGCCCCCGAAAAAGAAATTCTGGTGCATTGCTGGCGCGGCGGAATGCGCAGCGGATCATTTGGCTGGCTGCTGGAAACCGCCGGGATGAAAGTGAGTACCCTGGTGGGTGGCTACAAGGCTTTTCGCAACGAGGTTTTGGCCGGATTTCAAATTCCTCAGCAACTCATCGTTCTAGGCGGCAAAACGGGCAGCGGCAAGACCGAAATCCTGCACCAACTGCGCGAATTGGGCGAGCAAGTCATTGACTTAGAAGGTTTGGCGCACCACAAAGGCTCTTCTTACGGGGCTATCGGCCAATTGCCGCAACCCAGCACCGAGCATTTCGAGAACCGGATTTACGCCCAATGGCGGCAACTCGACCCCGCCCGCCGCGTGTGGGTGGAGGACGAAAGCCGCACCGTGGGGCGCTGCCTGGTTCCGCAGGAAGTGTGGACGCAAATGCAAAATGCGCCTCTGGTGCTGGTGGATATGGACAAGGCCACGAGGATTGAAAGGCTTGTCCGGGAGTACGCTTGTTTTGACATAAACCTCCTTTACGAAGCCACCGATCGCATCCAGAAACGCCTTGGTGGCCAGCACCACAAAGCCGCTAGCGCCGCCCTCGACCAAAAAGACTTCGCCACCGTCGCCGACCTCACACTCACCTACTACGACAAAGCCTACCAGCATGGCGTGGGCAAGCGCAATGTTGTTTTGACTTTTGAAACCTCAGAAGACAACCCAAGAGAAACGGCCGAGCAACTGATGTCAGGACTTCTTCAAAAGCAGGAATAAGTATCTTGCGGCATGATTCTTCACCTCAGTACTTATCAATGGGAAGGCGGGGCGGCCGTGGCGGCCTCCCGCCTGAATCAGGCTTTACGAAAGCACGGCATAGACTCGCAGCTATTAGTCTATCGGGCGCAGCGACCGGAAAGCGGCGTTACGGCCTGGGCTGATACTCCCTGGAAGGAAAAACTTTTCTGGGCGCGGTTTTCGGCGGAGCGGCTCCGCTTCCTGCCCCACGAGAAAGACAAAAGCGTGCGCTTCGCCTTTTCTCCGGCGGCGGTGGGCGTTCCCATCGAGCGCCATCCGCTGGTGCAACGGGCCGAGGTCATCAACCTGCACTGGATCAATTTCGGCTTCATTTCGCTGGCGGGTTTGGGGCGGCTGCTCAGCCTGGGGAAGCCCGTCGTCTGGACGATTCACGATATGTGGGCTTTTACTGGCGGCTGCCATTACAGCCGGGGCTGCGAGCGGTTTCGTTCGCACTGCCAATTTTGTCCCTACCTCAAAAAGCCCGGTGATTACGATCTTTCCTTTGAAATATTTGAAAAAAAGAAAAGGCTTCTGGCTCACGCCCCCCTGACATTTGTTGCACCTAGCCGCTGGCTGTACGGCCTGACGCGCCAAGCCACTCTGGTCAAGGATTTTCCCGCCCTCATCATCCCCTACCCTATCGATACCACGCTTTTCTCCCCAAAAAACAAAACCGAATTGCGCCGAAAAATGGGATTACCTTTGGACAAAAAACTCGTACTTTTTGCCGGGGCCAACACGCAGGATGTTCGCAAGGGTTTTATTTATTTTCAGGAAGCAGTCAATGAAGTGAAAGAAAATATCGGTGAAGTGGAAGTTCTGATTTTCGGAAAATCCCAACCCGACGTCTATCG
>JBBSKK010000101.1:0-8435 GCA_038256395.1 Cytophagales bacterium
ATAAATGATAAAGCGCGTCCGTGGGTAAAACTAATCGCGCCTCTACCGATTGAATGACCATTTTCTGATTTTTACTTTCGCTTTTTTCAAATGTTTATCCAATTCCTGGGCATTTTTAAATTGGAGTTGATTCAATTCGCGGTAATCCACTATCACCTCAAAAGAATCCGGCTCGAAAGGCCACGGCTCAACGCGTAAATTCTGCTTTTCGTCCTGCCAAATCTGGTACATCGTCCCATCGGAGCCGATGCTGATGTCCATCCGACGTTGCTCGGGCTGGATTTTGTCCATACAAAGCAGCAGCGACAGCGCATCGCACCATTCCACAAAGCGGTAGTGCATTTCCGCCTCTTTCTTACTTAGTTTAAATTCTTTGAGCAATTCCTTTTGGAATTTGTGCTGCTCTTTGACAAATTCTTCGATGTCGGCGTCTTCGTACTTCTGGTCTTCGTACAAAAAAGTAGTGTGCATGGAGGTCATCAGCGCATTCCAGCGGCTTTTTGAACTAGCAATTTCCATCACGTTGCGGTACTGTTCTGCCGAGCGGCCCGGCAGTTGGAAGTCTTTGGGCGCTCCGGCCTTGGTCAGGTTCTCGGGCGTACGGGATTCGGGTATGCCATCGTCGTGTTCGGCAATGGCCAGTAGGGTTTCGACAAAATGCGGCGGACGTCCAGCAACTTTCCAATAGAAGGCTAACTTGGCCGCCAAAAGGCCGTGCGCGCGCTGATAGATAACCTCCCAGCCGCTGGGAATGGATTTTACGATCATGATGTAGAAATGAATGGGAACAATGAAAGCACAAAACTAGGCATTCAGCCCCAAATGCTGGCGTACCTCCGCCTCGGAAAGCACAGCCATGCCTTCCATCAAGGCGGGCAGCAGGGCTTGTTTGGCTGATACTTCCATACGGCTTTGCAACCCTTCCATCTCTTTATACTCTACCTGATGCACCCGCGCGGCCAATTTACCGATCATGTTGCGGGCTACGATCTGTTCAGCTTCCAGCTTGGCGATTTTTACGGAGAGAATTTCGAGGTACTGCAGCACGGGTTGTAGGTCGCTTGACATTCAAGTGGAGTAATCAATTTGGAGTTTCTTCCAGAACGTAAGCCCAGGCAAAAGAGTATAAAAAAGGCACCCCTGGAATGACCAGAGGTGCCTTTTCATTGTTCAAATCAGATTGCCTTACTTGTTAGCAACCAGCTTTACTTTCATTTCGACGTCGTTGGACACCACCATGTCCTGCATCGGGTGCGTAAATGAAACATCGTATTTCGTGCGGTCGAAGGTCAGGTCGCCCGTCATGGTCACCATGCCGTCGGCTTCGGAAATCTCCACGTTCTTCACTTCCTCGGGGTTGGTTTTGCCACGAATGGTCAGGTTGCCCATCACGGTGCTACCGTCCGAACCCGTGATTTCGAAGGTAGCCATCGGGTTCTGCTCCACGGCAAAGAAGTCGTCCGAAGACAGGTGTCCCACCAATTTCTCAGGGGTGCGATCCTTTTCAGCGTCGAAGTTGTCATCGGTAGGATTGATGGTAGTCAAGTCCACCGTAAAATTACCGCCCGTAATGTTGCCGTCGGTCACGACTACGCTGCCGTCGGTGAGTTTCACGTCGCCGGAATGCGAGTACAAACCCACCATCGTGCCTTCCCAGTTGACGTTACTGGCCGCCAGATCGACGTTCATTGTTCCATTGGGTAGCCCGGCGGTTTCTTCGGTCGTTTCCGAGTTTTCTTTGGAGTCACAAGCTACGAAAGCAAAGGATGCCGTAGCCAAAAAAGCGAGTGAGAAGATGGTTTTTTTCATGATGTTAATTAAGTTTGGGTTAAAAATTAATGTACCTACATCGGCTGCTTCAACCAGATGTCGGCAAAAATGGTTCTATTCTAAAAGCATTTAAGGTCTTTTTCCTACTTACCGAAGGTTTTCTTCAAATAATTTCAAGATACGCTTGTACTCGTCCGTCCAGGACGAAGGCTCCACAAAACCGTGGTCTTCGAGCGGGTACACGGCCAATTCCCAATCGTCTTTCTTTAACTCTATCAAGCGTTGTGATAGCCGCACCACGTCCTGGAAATGCACGTTGACATCCACCATGCCGTGGCAGATGAGCAAGTGGTTTTTCAGACCCGCCGCGTGGTAAATCGGCGAACTCTTGCGGTAAGCCAGGCTGTCCACCTGCGGTTCGTTGAGGATATTGGCCGTGTACGCATGATTGTAGGAAGCCCAGTCGGTTACGGGCCGGAGGGCAGCCCCGGCCTTGAAAACGTCAGGCGTCGTAAACAGCGCCATCAGCGTGATGAAGCCACCGTAGGAGCCGCCATAAATCCCGATTTTCTTAGGGTCTATTTTGTAGTTCTTGACCAGCCAATTCGCCCCGTCCACGTTGTCGCTCAGGTCTTTGCCGCCCATGGAACGGTAAATGCCCGTCCGCCAGTCGCGACCGTAGCCCGCGCTGGCGCGGTAGTCCATGTCCAGCACGGTGTAGCCTTTATCAACCAGGAGGTTGTGAAACATATACTCCCGAAAATAATTGCTCCACCAGGCGTGGGCGTTCTGCAAGTAGCCCGCGCCATGGACGAAAACCACCGCCCGGCCATTCGATTTTTTGGGTTCATAAACTCGGGCGTGAACGTCCACGCCGTCCGATGCTTTCAAGGTCACCAGCTTGGCCTCCCGCCAGGGATAACCTTTGAAGGCATCGGTGGTAGAGTGGGTAATTTGCTCGGGCTTGGCATCGGCCTGATTATTCATTAAAAATAATTCCCAGGGCGTGTTGCTATTGGAATAGCGGAGCGCAAGTTTGGTTTCATCGGGCGAGAGTTCGGCTTCGTAAGCCACTTTGGCGGGTGTCAGCCTAGTGCGCGTTCCGCAGGAAATGGCCATTTTGTAAAACTGCTTTTCGCCGGGGTGTACTTCGTTGGTAGTGAGGTAGAAAGTTTCCTTGTCTTTGGATAACAGGACACTTTGTATTTCAAATTTCCCCTTGGTAAGCTGCGTCTTTTTCCCACTTTTCACATCCAGCGTATAAAGATGCGCGTAGTCGTCGGCTTCGCTGATAAAGTAAATTGTAGAATTGTCAATCCAGCCCAACTCTCCGGCGCTCTGCGGGTAGCCGCCCACGCCCGGCCCTCCTACCCAGGCTTCGTCACGCTGGCGGTCCAGTGGCTTCAAACTGAGCGAATCCAGGTCGAAGGCCATGATCCAGCGGTCTTTGTTGTCCATTGAGCGCACTACCACCACGGCGTTGCGCCCGTCCTCCGACCAGGAGGGGCCGTGGACGATTACGGGTCGTACTTTGTCCTTTTTCCAGGCGGTATCCTGCTTGGGATAGTCTTTCAGGTAGTCGGGCTTGTCTCCGATTCCAGGTAATTTTAACTGGGAGACCTGCCGCATGGTCTCCTTTTTAATATAGTACACCAAGAACTCGTACTCTGTGGCCGGGACGCCGACTTTGGTGCGGGCGGGCAGGTCTTCGGTAAAGCCGGATTGCGTAACGAAGCTGGGAACGACGGTTTTCTTGGAAGATTTGTCGGCTTTGCTTAGGCGGTAGGTCACGAAGCGACCGTCGGGGCTGAGCTGCTGTGAAGACACCTTTTTTTCGCCCAAATAAATTTCCTTCGGGCGCTCCGGTTTTTCGGCTTCACTGATTTTTTTGGCCGAATCTTTCTTGGCTTTTCTTTCTTTCAAAATGTCGAAAAGGGCCAATTGGTCGCCTTCGAGCCATTTTTCCTCGTCCGATTTCTTGGCTTCGGCTTTCTTGGTGCCGGTCTTGAAATCGGTATGCTGGCTGAGCAAACCCGACGACAGCGCGATGCTGAACAGGTTGTCGTCTTTCTCAAAAATGATGCGCTGTTCGTCGCCGCTGAACGTCGGGCTGCCTTCCGTTTCGACAGTGTTGGTCAATTGCCGAACCTGGTAGGTTTTGCAATCCAGTAAAAAAATATCGCCGTTTTTGGCGTAAGTTTTCAGCGTCCGCAATCGATTGTACACACCGCGCTGAGCGGGTATTTTTTTACGCTCAGCAAGACTTACTTTACTGATTTTCTTGTCAGTAAGAAAATATTGATACAGAGAATCGCCCGGATTTGCGTTGGGGTTCCAGTCGAAATAAATGGTTTTGGAATCTTCGGACCAATGGACGCCGTCCGGCGAGGTACCGATCCAGGTCTTGGGATCCTGCATGATTTTCTCGACCGTAAGCTGGGCTTGGAGGGAGAAGGGAATACAAAAAAGGGCAAGCAGTACTATTTTTTTCATTAAAGCGGGTTTTGAGAGTGCAAGATAATTCAGATTATCTTTGGCGAAACACGAACCGACTACCCATGCAAGAAGAAATCCTCGAAAGACTCGAAATAGAAGCCCTCAACCCGATGCAGGAAGCGGCGATCTCCGCCGCCCGGAAAAACGATACCATCGTGCTTTCCCCCACCGGTTCGGGCAAAACGCTGGCTTTTTTGCTGGCCGTGCTGGATCGGCTGGATGAAAGCGCCGTGGGTGTGCAGGCGATGGTGCTGGTTCCCTCGCGGGAACTGGCGCTGCAAATCGAAAGCGTGTTCAAGGACATGGGAACAGGCTACAAAGTGACCTGCTGCTACGGCGGCCATTCCAAAAAAACTGAAGAAAACCTTTTGCTCGAAGCCCCGGCCCTGCTCGTCGGTACGCCGGGCCGCGTGACCGACCACCTGCAACACCAGAATTTTGACCCCGAAACCATTCACACGCTGGTACTGGACGAGTTCGATAAGTCGCTGGAAATGGGCTTTCAGAAGGAAATGTCCTACATTATCGAGGCGATGACGAGCCTGGAACGTCGGATTTTCACCTCCGCCACGCCGCTCGACCGCCTACCCGCTTTCGTGGAAGCAAAGCATCCGGTCACGCTCGATTTTTTGACCAATACGGAGACTGCGCCCCAACTGACGATGAAAGTCGTGCGCACGACTTCGGTGTCGCGGCTCGATACGCTGTTTTCGCTGGTCTGCGCCATTGGCGCAGCGCGGACGCTGGTTTTCTGCAACCACCGCGATGCTGTAGACCGCATCAGTGACCTGCTGGGCGGCTACGGCCTGGGCCACGCTACCTTCCACGGCGGCATGGAACAGCCCGACCGCGAGCGTGCGCTGATGAAATTCCGCAACGGCACCAGCCGTATCCTTATCGTGACCGACCTGGCGTCGCGTGGGCTGGATGTTCCTGAAATCGAGTCCATCGTGCATTACCAGTTTCCGCTGACCGAGGAGGCGTTCATCCACCGCAATGGCCGCACCGCCCGGATGCACGCCACCGGCACGGTCTACCTCATGCTGGACGAGTACGAAAAACCGCCTTACTTAACCGGCCAACCACAAGAGTTTGAACTACCCAAATACGACCGCCTACCACCCGAAACCGAATGGGACACGCTTTACTTTTCGGCGGGAAAAAAGGAAAAAATCAGCAAAGGCGACGTAGCGGGCTTATTAATGAAAAAAGGCGGCCTGAAGAAGGAAGACGTAGGCATGATCGAAATCAAAGACGATGCCGCCTTTGCTGCTGTGAAACGCGAAAAAGCCGCCGCCGTGGTGGAGTTTTTGCAATACGAGAAATTGAAAGGCAAGCGGGTTAAAACGGCCATCGCCAACTGATTCAAGCCTCGGCTCGTTCTGATTTTCGCGGGACGCGCAATGTGACAGTCGTGCCTTTTTGGTGGCGAAGGGAGCGAATGGTGAAGGTGCCGTTCAGCGAATTCATGCGCTGCCTGATATTTTCCAACCCTTTGCCCGTAGCGACGGCTTTTTGCTCATCTATGCCCGCGCCATCATCCGTAATCATCAAAATAGTATGTCCGTCGGTTTGGACGAGTTCGATAACGACCTGCCGGGCATTGGCATGTTTTAGAATATTGTTAATGAGCTCTAAAACACAGCTATATAGTTCAAAGGAAATCTTTTTATCCTCGATCGTCATCGCGTCTGACACAATCAATTCGAACGTTGCCCGGCCCGACCGGTTCAAGTCGGCGATCAGCTTTTCCAGGGCAGGGATAAGCCCCTGCTTTTCCAGAATCGAGGGCAGCAAATTGTGTGAAATGTGCCGTACCTGATTGTAAGCGTCGGTAATCAGGCTTACCACGCTCTGGTACTGCGTCCTTTCAGCGGGAGAAAAATTGTCCAGCTCGACCGATTCCAGCCGCCACTTCACTCCCGAAAGCAGACTGCCCAAATTGTTGTGCAACTCCGACGCTACGCGTTCGCGCTCGATACTTTGGCCCCGGAAAAGGGCTTCCTGAATTTCATGATTTTTACGGGTAAGGGTGCGATTGGCCTGGTGAAGTTGTTTGGTACGGGCCGTCACGCGTTCTTCCAGGGTAGCATTGGTGCGTTGCAGCATTTTTCCTACCTCCGTCAGTTGCGCGTTGCTCTGGTCGAGTTCGTGGCGTCGTCTCTGGAGCAGGCGGTTGCTGCGCCCCAGGGCCGCAGCCAAACCTAAAAATACCAGGATTCCGAAGATCAGCGCGTAGCGCAGGTAAGTCTGCCGGGCCATGTCGTTGGCCATTTCCTGCATCTGCGCGTCACGCTGCTGGGCGTCGTACTCGTAACGCAGGACTTCGATGCGTTTGTTTTGCGCCTCGGCCCGGTTTTTTTCAAGCAGTTGGACAAATTTCTCGTGCCACAACAGTGCCGCTTCGGGCTTTTGCAGGGCTTTATAGGCTTCAAACAGATTGAAGGCCACCCGCTCCCGCATGAGTGACTGCTCATAAATGAGGTAGTATTCGGCGCGGTCGGCGAAGCTTTGGCCCTCTTTAGGCTTTTCAGAGCGACTGTAAATGAGGCTTAGGAGGGAAAGCAGTTCGGCGTTAGGGCGTCCTTTGTTATCCTTTTCCGCATCGAGAGCCAGCAGCCCATATCTTTCGGCGTTCGCGAAATCTTCTTTCTTCAAGAAAGTCGCCGCCAGGTTGAAATAGGCATCCGCCCGCTCGTCCGAATAGTGCTGGGATGAATTAATTTCCAGACTTTTTTGCAAAATAGAAACCGCATCCTCGGGCTGGTTATTTTCCCGGTAAGCCGCGCCCAAGTCGATCATGGCCCGCATTTGGCCAATCGGGTTCCTCGTTTTTTTATAAAGTTCGATAACCCGCTTCTCTGCGGTTATGGCCTTACCGTACGCTTTAAGATTGGTATAGCAGTCGCCGATGTGATCCCAGGCGTAGGCTTGCTCGTCGATAGACTCGGCCAATTCAGCATACTGCACCCCGCGAAAAAGGTACTCGATGGCTTTGAAAGTGACGCCTTTTTGCAAATAGGTTGCACCGATGCGGTTGTGGGTAAAAGCCAACCACCGATTCGAGCGCAGCCGAAACGCACTTTTAAAGCCTTTTTGCAACCAAAACAGCGAACTATCGAGGTCGGTCACCGTCGAAGCCTCCCTGGCGTAAAGTCGAATCAATGTCGTGTCCCGAACCATCGACTGCGGTTCACTTTCCCAGTACACAATCGCCGCCAGCGGGGTGAAATCCAGTGTACTTTGGGCGTATGTCCCCCTGGTTCCCGCCAGCAATCCCAACAGAACAATCACTCTTCTCATACCTAGCTATCCCGGCTGTTTCTGTGTTCCAAAAATCAGGGCAATATAGCCCTTAATTCTTGTAAACGCGCCATTCACAGGGTTTTCTATTGCTCATCGTCCTTCGTCCAATCCACTTTGAATTGCCCGTTCGTGACCTTAATGGTGTCGGTATCCTTGGTTTTCTTGGAGCGATCATGCTCGTGTGGATCGATGCTGGCCACCACGCCCGCCCCAGCTCCGGTCAGGATTTTCTTACCCAGGTTGGCCCGCAAACCGGAACCCGTCATGGTAGCCAATACCCTTTTTTGGTAGTAAACGCCATTTAAAGTAGCCTCGAAAGTACCTTCTACCAAAGTGGCCGTGGCGGCGGTAATGGTCACCGTGCCGCTCAGTGACTCGCCGTCGTGGAAGCCGTGGCCCATTTTCTTGGTTTCCTCGGTGTAGTCCACCAATGCAAAAAGGCCGCTTTCTGACTTGGGCTTGTAATTCCGCTTCTCCATTTCGGTCAAATCCTCGATTGGGTAGGTACCAGGTTTTAGGCTTTCGGCAAAATAATACAGCCGCACCCAAAGCTGCTCATCGGGATTGACCTTAAAACCCACCAGCGCCAGGTAGTTGAAATCTTTTTTGCGGAAGGGAATTTTTAAGCGTTTGGCTTCGGCCTTCCATTCTTTGCCATCGATGGTGGCAGAAATGAAGTTGTCGGTGTGCTGGGCAAGTGCCGTACTCAGGCAACCCCCAATTAGGAGGAGGGAGATAATTATTTTTTTCATGATCGGAGGATTTCTTATTTTGTGAATACCTTATAAACTTAAAGATAACAACTCGCCAGGGCCCAACCAAAGAATCTGGCTCAGAACTGAGTAAGCGGTAGGCCGAAGTTA
>JBBSKK010000102.1:0-8372 GCA_038256395.1 Cytophagales bacterium
AATGGCTGGATGCCCACGAGTTGATAACCGCCGCTACCCGTCCCCATGATGACCGCGTTTTGCTGGATTTGCAAGCCACTTCTCCCTACGTACTGGCCGATCGGCTGCATTTCGGAAATCTGATTAATAATCTTATCGACAACGCCCTGAAATATTCCCCCAAGGATTCCGACGTGACCGTCAGAACTTTTGGTGAGAGCGAAAAATTGACCCTAGCCGTGCGCGACCAGGGTATCGGCATTGCGCCCGAACATCAAAAAAAGATTTTTGAAAAATTCTACCGTGTTTCGGAAGGCGACGTTCACAACGTCAAAGGCTTCGGCATTGGCCTGAGTTACGTCCGCCAAATCGTGAAAGCCCACCGCTGGAAGCTGCGCCTGGATAGCGAACCAGGACGGGGCAGCGAGTTTTTGGTAGTTATTCCCAAGCAAATGAAAGCACCCAGACCGTAACTTAACCTGCGAACCACTATCGAAACAGCCAACCACGCACCGACTCCTGACTTAAAAGTCGCCCTGATTCAGACCGACTTGGTTTGGGAAGGTATCACGGCCAACCTGGCCATGTTGGAAGAGAAAATCGCCGCCCTGCCCGAGTCGGCGGACGTCATTGTACTGCCCGAGATGTTCTCGACGGGATTCAGCATGAATGCCCCCGTACTGGCCGAGGCCATGAACGTTACCACGACGCGCTGGCTAAAAATGATGGCCGCCCAAAATCAGGCGCTGGTACTCGGCAGTTTTCAGGTGAAGGAAGGAGGGAGTTATTACAATCGCTTACTTTGTGTCCGGCCCGAAGGCACTTACGAAATCTACGATAAGCGGCACCTCTTCCGCTACGGGGCCGAACACGAAACTTTCACCGCTGGCAACGCGCGGCTGGTCGTGACTTGGAAAGGCTGGCGCATCTGCCCACTGATCTGCTACGACCTGCGCTTCCCGGTTTGGAGCCGCCAGGATTCTGAAAATCCTTACGACTTACTGCTTTACGTAGCCAACTGGCCCGCCGCCCGCGCTTACGCCTGGAACACGCTGCTGCGGGCGCGGGCGATCGAGAATCTCAGCTATGTAGTGGGGGTAAATCGGGTTGGAAGCGATGGCAATGGCATCGACCACTTAGGTGGCTCGCTGGCGGCTGATTTTTTGGGAGAAATAATCACCGATCTGGGCGAAGCAGAAAGCGTGAAGGTGGTGCAGCTGGCGAAAGTGCCTTTGGAGAAATACCGGGAGTCCTTTCCGGCGTTGCTGGACACGGATGGGTTTTCAGTTTTTACTCAATCACCTTCGGCACTTTAATGTAGGTTTCATCGTGGCTGGGTGCATTGCTCAGGCCATCCTCGCGAGAAAGTGCGTTCTTCGCCACGTCTTCACGCCAGTTGTTGACCTCATCGGTCATGTGGGTGAGCGGTTCCACGCCCTCGGTGTCCAGTTCATCGAGCTGCTCCATCCAGGTTAGTACGCTTTCCATACTAGCTAGTAGAGCCGTTTCCTCTTCGGGCTTCACTTCCAGGCGAGCCAGGTGGGCAATTTTCTGTAAGGCTTCGTGGTCTATTTTCATAAAGGGCGTTAGCACTTGTGCGGCACAAGTTAAGAAAAGTTCTCTACCTTCTCAAAGCCGCCACGGTGTTAAGCTACCGTTAACCAATGGCCTTTGTGGATTAGTAAAATTCATATACATTTCATAAAACCTTAATAGTCAGGTAAAATGCGGACTGCTTCTTTGTATTATGAAAATACAAACTGAGTTCCGCACCATCGTCATTTCCGACCTGCACCTCGGAACGAGCGGTTCGAAGGCGAAGGAGGCTGCCAATTTCCTCAAATCTTACAAATGTAAGAATCTGATTCTCAACGGCGACATCATCGACGGCTGGCAGTTGAAAAAGTACGGTGCGTGGAAGCGCAAGCACACGGCCTTTTTCAAAACCATGCTCAAAATGATGGACGACCACCACACCAAGGTCATCTATCTACGCGGTAATCACGACGATTTCCTGGATCAGATCATGCCGCTGCGGCTGGGCAAACAATTTCAGATCAGGAAGGACTACATTCTCAAATCGGGCGGTAAGCGCTTTTATATCACCCACGGCGATGTCTTCGACTCCGTAACCTCCGGCTTCAAGTGGCTTGCTTACCTGGGCGATGTGGGTTATACGTTCCTGCTGTGGCTCAACAAATTGTACAACGGCTATCGAACCTCACGCGGGCTGCCTTACTACTCGCTTTCCCAAAAAATCAAGCAGCGGGTCAAGATGGCGGTCAACTATGTATCTGACTTTGAGGAGAAACTCACCGAACTCGCTCGCTCGCGCCACTGCGACGGCATCATCTGCGGCCACATCCACCAGCCCGCCATCCGCGACATCGACGGCATCACCTACATGAACTCCGGCGACTGGGTGGAGTCGCTGAGCGCGCTGGTGGAGGATTTTGAGGGCAACTGGAGCCTGCTGTACTATAACGAGTCGAAGCACGACGATGGCAGCGAGCAGAACGAGGAAACGATGGTTTCTAATTTCTTTGGCAGTAAGGATAGGGTCGCCGCTTACTCTGCGATGCATAACGCCGATTTGGGCATCAGAAAAATCAACTAAGCCATGCGCGTTGTTTTCATCATTCAGGGCGAAGGCCGGGGCCACCTCACGCAGGCCATTTCGCTGGGTCAAATCCTCCGCCGCGCCGGACACCAGGTGGCGGCGGTGCTGGTGGGACAGGCCGAGGGCCGCGAAATCCCGACCTTTTTCAGCGAACAGATTCAAGCCCCGATTCACCCTTTCCTGAGTCCCAACTTCATTTACGACAGCCACAAAGGCAGCATTAAAGTCGGGCGCACCATCCGCACCCATTTGCTTCGCAGCAAAAAATATATCACCAGCCTAAGCATTATTCACGCGCAGGTGCAGGCGGTACAGCCTGACTTAATCGTGAATTTTTACGAAGTACTGGGCGGCCTGTACAAAATCACGCACCGGCCCGCCGCGCCGATGGTCTGCGTGGCGCACCAGTACCTGCTGCTGCACCCGCAGTTTCCTTTCCCCAAAAACAGTTGGCTGGACCGCCGGCTCGTCAACGCCAACACCCGGCTGACGGCCCTGGGCGCCAGCCGGAAATTCGCCTTGTCCTTCCGCCGCTTCGCGGAGACAGAAAGCACGAACGGCCTGACGATCGTGCCGCCGCTGCTGCGCCGCGAAATCCGGGCCTTGCAGCCCGAGAGCGGCGATTTTGTCCTGGTTTACCTAACGCACCCCAGCCTCAGTAGCCAAATTGTCGCATGGCACGAGCAACATCCCGCACTACCGCTGCACTGCTTTTGGGACAATCCCGACGCTCCCGAAGTACAACATATGGACGACACGCTGACCTTCCACCGCCTGAACGGCCCTAAGTACCTGCGCATGATGGAAACCTGTCGCGCGCTGGTGACCACGGCGGGCTTCGAGTCGGTCTGCGAGGCCATGTATCTGGGCAAGCCTGTGCTGATGGTTCCCGTGCCCAAGCACTTCGAGCAAACCTGCAACGCCATCGACGGCGTCCTGTCAGGTGCGGGCGCCTCCGCCCGCACCATCGACCTGTCTGTGCTGACCGATTTTCTCCCATATTTCCAAAGCCCGAAGACGGAGTTCCAAGCCTGGTGCCACGAAACAGACCAGCTTTTTATGAAGCACCTGGAAGCGGTGGTAAATGAGGCACAGGAAGAAGCCTTCGCGCCAGTCGGCGAACTAGCTTTCTCCTAACAAAACCCTGTCTGCGTTGGACTGAGTGAATTTTATTTTTTTGATTCACTGCCGCCGAACTTTAACACTTTTCGTGTAGTTTAGGGGTATCGAACTATATTCACTCATCGACACCTTATGAGCGACGCCATTAAGCACGAGTGCGGGATCGCGCTGATTCGTCTTCGGAAGCCCTACCAACACTACATCGACAAATACGAAACGCCGCTTTATGCCGTCCACAAGCTGGACGTGATGATGCAGAAGCAGGTGAACCGAGGGCAGGATGGGGCCGGAGTCGCCAACATTAAGATCGAAGTCCCGGCGGGCAAGCGCTACATCAGCCGCTACCGCTCGGTAGAGCCACAGCCGGTGGCGGATATTTTTCAAAAAATCCACAAAAAATTTAGGAAAGGTCTCAAAGACCACAAAAACAAGGTCAACGACGCCCGCTGGTTGCAGGAAAACCTGGCCTTCACGGGCGAGCTGTGGCTGGGACACCTGCGCTACGGCACCTACGGCGGCAATGAAATCGAGAACTGCCAGCCGATGCTTCGCCAAAGCAACTGGCGCAGCCGCAACCTGGTGATGGCAGGTAACTTTAACATGACCAACGTGGACGAGCTTTTCGGCAAACTCGTTTCGTTGGGTCAGCATCCCAAGGAAAAAGTGGACACCGTGACGGTGATGGAGAAAATCGGCCACTTTCTGGACGAGGAAAACCAGCGAGTTTTTGACCGTTTCAAGGGGATTTGGGAAAATCCTACACTGTCGGATATTATCGAAGAAAACATCGACATTCAGCGGGTTTTGGAACGCTCCTGCCGCGATTTTGACGGCGGTTACGCCATGTGTGGCCTAACAGGTCACGGCGCGGCTTTCGTCATGCGCGACCCGGCGGGTATCCGTCCGGCTTACTATTATGTCGATGACGAAGTTGTGGTCGTGGCCTCCGAAAAGCAGGCCATCAAGGCCGCTTTTGATGTGGAATACAATCAGATTAAAGAAGTAACACCGGGCAGTGCGCTGATTATCAATAAGGAAGGCGAATACAACGAAATGGCCATTCTGCCGCAATTGCCCAAACGCTCTTGCAGCTTCGAGCGCATCTACTTCTCGCGCGGCACCGACCCCGACATCTACAATGAGCGCAAGGAATTAGGCAAATTGCTGATTCCTCAGATTCTGGAAGAGATTGACTACGACCTCGAAAACACGATTTTTTCCTATATCCCCAACACCGCCGAAACCTCGTTTTTTGGCATGATCGAGGGCCTGGAAGAGTACTTGGCCAAGAAGCGCAAGCGGGCTATCATGGAAGGCATCCTCTTTGAGGAAGAGCTGGACCGTGTGCTGTCGTTTCGGCCCCGCATCGAGAAACTCGTGACCAAAGACGTCAAGTCCCGCACTTTCATTACCGCCGATAATCTGCGCGACGACATGGTGTCGAGCGTCTATGACACCACGTTCGAGGTCGTGCGTAAGGGCATCGACACCGTAGTGGTCATCGACGACTCCATCGTGCGCGGCACCACGCTGGAAAAGAGTATCCTGAAAATGCTGGACGGACTCGGCCCCAAGAAAATCGTGATCGTGTCATCGGCTCCGCAAATTCGCTTTCCTGACTGCTACGGCATCGACATGTCACGGATGAAGGACTTCGTGGCCTTCCGCGCGATGATGGAACTGCTGGAAGAACGCGGCATGGGCTTTATGCGCGAAGAGGTTTACGCCCAATGTGCGGCTAACCTGGCCTCTGGCAATGCCTACACGACCAACTACGCCAAAGCTTTGTACGATCTTTTTACGGACGACGAAATCTCTCGCAAAGTGGCGGAAATTGTCCGTCCCGAAGGCATGAAGGCCGATCTTTCGGTCATTTTCCAAACCGTGTACAATTTGCACAAAGCGTGTCCGAGACACTCGGGTGACTGGTACTTCACGGGCGACTACCCTACGCCGGGCGGAAATAAGGTCGTCAATAAAGCCTTCGTCAATTTTCACGAAGGGAAGCTGGTGCGTGCTTATTAAGACGGGGGAAGCCCCTTTCATTTTTCTTTGGAAACTGGTGTACGGTTTTATGGAATCGCTGCCTAGAACATCCCGAAACAACTGAGAAAATTGAATTATGCGTAAGTTTGGGGCCAAACCAGGCATCTCCCTATGAAATCCATCGTCGTTTATTGCGGCTCCAACCCCGGCAAAAACCCCATTTACTCCCAAACCGCCTACGCCCTCGGCCAGCATTTGGCTCTGAAAAACATTAACGTCGTGTACGGCGGCGGCAATATGGGCCTCATGGGCCGCGTGGCCGACGGGGCGCTGGCAGAAGGCGGCACCGTCACGGGCATCATCCCCAACTTCCTGGCCAAGCTGGAAGTATCGCACAAAACCCTCACCGAACTGGAATTCGTGGACACCATGCACGAGCGCAAAGCCCGGATGGTCACCCTTTCCGACGGCGTGATCGTACTGCCCGGCGGCTATGGCACGATGGACGAGCTCTTCGAAATCCTGGCCTGGTCGCAGCTCCGCCTTTTCCACGGCCCCGTGGGTGTATTGAATACCAACGGCTTCTACGACCACCTCATCGCCCACACCGACAAGATGGTCGAGGAAGGCTTCCTCCGCCCCGAAAACCGTGACCTGATGCTGGTCACCGAAACGGTGGAAGCGTTATTGGAGAAAATGATGGACTTCTCCCAAAACAAAGCAGAAAATAAGGAGCTAGACCATACGTTGTATGTGTCGAAATGATGAGATATGAGATATGAATTATGAGATTTTGACCCGGAATTCACTAGCTACCCTTTCCTTACTGGTTGCAATCGTTAGCCTTTCCCAAGCCCAACAGCCTACCAAGCCCGAAAACCTGGGCAAGGCAGTCAACTCCGAATACAACGAAATTGCCCCTGTCATCTCGCCCGACGGGCAAACCCTCTATTTCTCCCGCATCAGCCACCCGCAGAATTCCTTCGGCGACAAGGGCAGTCAGGACATCTGGTTTGCTGAGGCTGTCAACGGCGGCCAATGGGGCTTGGCAAGAAGACTACCCGCCCCCCTCAACAAGGAAGAATACAATAGCCTGTACAGCATCACGCCCGACGGCAACACCATTCTCATCAAGGGTGCCTACAAAAATGGCCGCTACGAAACGCGCGGCTTCTCTACCAGTCAGCGGCTGGCGCGGGGCTGGTCGGCCCCGGAAAAGCTGGATATTCCGGGCTATGAAAAAATGAGTAAGGGGCAATTCGACTGCGGGGTATTGTCGAACGACGGGAAGGTGCTGGTGCTGTCTTTTAGTGAAAAAAAGAACAGCAAAGAGGACGACATCTATGTCTGCTTCAAGCAAAAAAACGGCTCCTGGACCAAGCCGCAGAACCTCGGCCCGGAGATCAACACCGAAGACTTTACCGAAACCACGCCCTTCCTGGCTGCCGACGGCTACACGATCTACTTTTCCAGCAACCGCCCCGGCGGACAGGGCAGCAACGACATCTATTACAGCAAGCGCATCGACAAATCGTGGAAACGCTGGTCGAAGCCCGTTAACCTCGGCCCGGCGGTGAACACCGACGGTTACGACGCTTACTACACCGTTTCGGCGCTAGGTGATTTTGCCTACCTGACTTCTTTTAAAGAAACTATCGGCAAGGGCGACGTAGTGCGCATTCCGCTGGGTGGTAGTGGCAGCGGTGAAGGCGATGGCAAAGATACGACCAACCTCACACAGCCCGTGGCCCCCGCGCCCGACCCGGTCGTGATGATTAGCGGCAAGGTGACTGATTCCAAAACCGGCAAACCCGTAGAGGCCAAGATCATCTACGAAGACATGGCCGACGGTGAGGAAGTCGGCACCGCGACGACCAACCCGCTCACGGGCGAGTACAAGATCGTGCTGCCCTACGGCAAGAAATACAGTATGCGGGCGGTAGCCCCCAACTTCATCGCCGAGGGCGAAAACGTGGATTTGACCGACTCGGTGACCGCCGTTCAGGGTAAGGGCTTCCGCGAAATCGCCAACAAATCGCTGAAACTGGTGCCGATTGAGGCCGGGCAGGTGGTGCGGCTGAATAATATTTCCTTCCAATTCGCCAAGGCGACGCTCACGCCCGAGTCATTTCCTGAACTCGACCGCATCGCCCTCACGATGACGGAAAACACGAAACTCACTATCGAACTCGGCGGCCATACCGACAACGTGGGCGGCGACGCGGCCAACCTCAAACTCTCGCAGGAACGCGCCGACACCGTTCGCGAGTACCTCATCGGCAAGGGCATCGAACCCGACCGTATCGCCAGCAAAGGCTACGGCGAGGCGCGCCCCGTCGCCACCAACGACACGCCCGATGGCCAGGCGGCTAACCGGCGAGTGGAGTTTACAATTTTGACAAAATAACAATTAGTAACCCACGCTGGTATCGTCGCCGCGCGGGTCGGAGGCACCTTCCAGCGTTCCGTCGGGACGGACGAGGATGCAATCCATGCGACCGATGGTGTTGCGCTGCTGTTCCAGTTTGTAGCCCCGGCTTTGAAGTTCATTTACGGTATTATCGGTAAAAGCGCCCGCTTCGAACACCGTCACATCGGGCAGCCACTGGTGGTGAAATTTTAGGGCGTTGACTGCCTGCTGCATAGTCATACCGTGTTCCAGAAC
>JBBSKK010000103.1:0-8354 GCA_038256395.1 Cytophagales bacterium
CGATCCAGTGGACGGCCCGGTAGCGTTTCGGCGGCATAGGTTGGCAGTTTTTGGAGGTATGGTGATTCTTCTGAATTCTTAGTCGCGGAATTACGGGCAGAAGGAAACATCAACAAGAAATTTTTTTGTAGAAAAGCCACTCGCTCAAATACTTTGAAGGGAGAAATCTGAATCTCAGGTCTTTTTACGTATATTCCCCCGGCTAAGACACGCGCGTATGAAATTGCTTCAAAAGTCCCCTCCCGATTCAGCCATCATTCATGGCATCTGCGCCGGAGGTACGGCCCGGCGGTTGCACGAAAACCAGCTTTACGGCAAGTACACCTACTTTGTCGGGGAAGGTGTGCGTAAGCATCGCCTGTCGGAAGACGAAAGTTCGATGGCTTATTCGGACGCAGTGCTGACCGTGATCGAGCATATCAATGCCGACCGCTTCGAGGGCCGCTCGGAGCTTAAAACCTATCTATTTCAAATATTTAATAATAAATGTGTTGACCTTATTCGCCGAAATACGACTAAGAAAGCGCAGGTACACCAGGCCAACGGGCTGGACGACTACCACCTGAATCTGCTGCCCGACGACACCCGCACCGCCGTTCAGCAACTCATGCACCAGCAGGATACCCAGTTGCTCGGCCAGCGTTTGCAGGAATTGGGCGACAAATGCCGCCAAATGCTGATGGCCTGGGGCGAAGGCTACAAAGACGCTGAGATAGCCCAGCAGATGGACTACCAATCGACTGACGTGGTCAAAACCAGCCGCATGCGTTGTCTGCAAAAGCTGCGAAAGCTGTATCTCAACGGCAAGCAAGCTTGATTATTAACCTACGATAAAAAAATGAACGACCACATCGAAGATTATTTTAACGAAAATCTGCCACCACCCGAACGGACAAAATTTGAAGAAGAATTGCGGCAAAATTCCCAATTGCGGGAGGAAGTCGCCTTTTACCTTAAAACCAAACAAGTACTAAGGGAGCAAACCCTGGCCGAACGCCACGCCGAGTGGCAGCAACTGCCGGATGACGAGAAGGCCAGTTCCGAACTTGCCGCCCCGGTGCGCCGACTTGACTGGTGGCAGTACGCCGCCGCCGCCGTCCTGGTGCTGGCCATGGGAATAGGGTGGTTCTGGTTGAGCGGCACGAAGGAAGTTTCCCGGCCCACTTTGGCCCAAAGTGTCGATTCCTACATAGGGCAGGAGTTCGAGACCGTAACAATGGCAAGTGAACCCGACAGCCTGGAAATGGCCAAAGGCTACTACAACGAAAACCGCCTGGACGAGGCGCTGGCCGTCAGCCAGGACCTACTGAAACGAAACCCCAACCACGCCGCCGCGCTGGAAGTAGCCGGCGTAGCCGCCCGCCGCCAGCAGAAGTACGACCTGGCAATCGGGTATTTCCAGCGCCTGGCCGCCATCCCGGATCTTTACATCAATCCGGGTAGTTTCTACGAAGCCACGGTTTATCTAAAGCGCGGCGAAGCGTCGGATTTAAAGAAAGCCCGGGAATTGCTGCAAAAGGTAAAGTCGGACGCTACGGCGTCGCAAAAGCAAAAAGCGCAGGCGAAGGAATGGCTGGATGCGCTCAATGAAATGGCAGAGTAAAGATCAACCTAAACCTAAACCCCTTTGATAAATGAAGCCCCAACAAAACGAACCCGACTACGCCGAACTCAATCCAAAAGCCCTGGCCGATCTTGGCATTTTTACGCCCCTGGCGCGCCGCTACGACGAGCGGCAAAACCCTTACTGGATCGTCGCCAACCAAAAAATAGTGGCCGTCGATCCCGACTTGCCGGGTCTGCGGGATTTTATCGAAAGGCAGAAGAAAGCGGATGAACTCCCGCGTGGACAGCCTTCTTCCTCGGCCGGAGAGGTCATTACCCGCCCGCCCGCGCTGGAAAACAGCCTGGAAAATTTCTTCCGCAGCCTCTTCGACCTGTTGGCGGCCTGGTTTCGCTGGCTGTTTGGCGGTGGGAAATCGGAACCGCAACGGCCCGTGGTGGGTGATGATGGGAGTTTCCGCTGGTCTTTTAAAGGGGATTCTGACAAGAAAATTGACTTTACGATCGTACGGGCCAGCGAATGTCCCAACGACGAAGCCGAATTCGACGGAAAATCCAGCGTGAACATACTGTTGGAGTGGAAAAAGGAGATTGGGCAGGGCGACTTGGCCGCATTTGAAGAACTCCGTGGTCAGGCCGACAATCATTTTATCTCCAATCCCCAGCCGCCGAGTGGTGGCCCTACGCCGCCCGTAGAAGCTAATGCAAGGCTTATAAATGTGTACCCATCCGATTTCGGGGTTTTCGGTACCGAAGATGAAGCGTATTATTCAAACGTGGCTACGCTATCGGGTAATGAACCTACTGTGGCTGTGATGGATACGGGAGTAAAATTCAGATGGTTATGGGAGGGGGAAGTAGAGAGAGAACATACTTTTATCGACGCGGCTAGTAAGGAAGAGACCAAGGTTAAATTCAAAATAGCCAAAGCACCCGGTGGAGCCTGTCTACCGGGTGCGAACTTCGGCTATTGCAGCATCGGCGACTATCGCCGCAATCCCGATTCATTTCCCCAACTGGCGGCGCTTAGCCTGTTGACCAATGCTCAAATAAAGAGGAGTCCCTACGACGACCACCGCGTGGACGAGCAGGTCGAGGGAGAAGCAGAACCTCGCACGAAAGTCGGACGGCACGGTACTTTCATTGCCGGGATACTCAATAAGAACGGCTGCCAGGTGCTACCCGTCAAGGCGTTCAACTGCGCGGCGCGCGGCACACTTTTCGATGTACTGGACGGCCTCAACTACCTGATTGCCCGGAAGCGGGCGGGGATGCCCATCAAGGTTCTCAACGCCAGTTTCAGCGGCACGCTCGACGCGACGGGCCTGACCCTTTTTTACAAAAAAATGAAAGCCCTGACCGACCTGGGCGTGTGGGTGGTGGCCTCGGCGGGCAATGAAGGTATCCTCCTCGACGGCACCTCCATTTATCCCGCTCAATTTGGCTTGCCCGATGGTCCCTATTCCCTTGACAAGGTGATCACCGTGAACTCCCACTACGACGGCGACGTACAGGGCAACACGGGAGCAGCGGTGTCGATTACGGCCCATTCGCCTGAATCGGGCGGATTCCCCTCCGCTATTCCTGTTAGGGACAATCCCGATATAATTCAAGGAACTTCCTTCGCCGCTCCTTACGTGGCTTGTGCTTTGGCCAAGCTCAACGCTACTGGCCTCTCCAAGGCCCAAGTGGTTAGCCAGATAGTATCCCAAACTATTGGAGGAGTTGCATTTACTACCTGATGACAATTTGTTTTTTTGAATAAAAATGACTGGAAATGCGAACCGCACTGCTGGGCATGGGGCTTTACTTGCTGGCGCAACTTCCGTTGTGGCAGCCGCCCCTGTACGCTCAGTGTTCGAGTCGCGCCGCTTTCCGCGCCCAGTTGCGGAAAATCACCGCGCCGGGCATCGGTATGGACAGCGTGAAGCTGAAACCGCAGCGAACAGAACTGGGAATATGGCTTTCCAATTGGCGTAAATGCTATCCCGGGGAGGATTCGAGTTATGTGGATGCGCTGAACCTGCTGTCGTTGGTGCAAACCTACCTTGCTTACACTTCGAACAAAAGTTATGCTCCGGCCCTTGATTACGCCCAGCAAGCCATCCGTGTTTATAAGCACCCGAACCTCGCCCTGAGAAAGAGCGACCTCGTTATGTCCTATTTCCGCCTGGGGGTAGCTTATCATTACGCCGAAGAGTCCGAAAAGTCAATTGCGGCCCTGGCTGCGGTCATCGAATTGGGCAAGAACGAGCCGAAGGCTTTCAAATACGTCAGTTCGGCATATCCCTACATTGTTTTTCACTATCACTCTGCGGGCGATTACCAAAAAGCCCTGCAATACGCCGAAGAGGGGGAAAAGTTCAATTATCGGGTAGGCAACGACGCTATCACTGCCAAATTACTCGAACAGAAAGGCCAGGCACTCTCCCAGCTAGGCCGACACCAAGAGGCCAAACGGGCCGTTGAAACCGCCATCGCCCTCGTTCAAAAACTTCCCGAACACCACCGCGCTTTGACATCGGGGGAAAAACTGTTGGCTGGCATTTTGTACGAAATGGGCCGACTTGACGAAAGTCTGTTGCATTACCACCGGGCCTATGCGCTGGCTCAAAAGCACAACGATGAAAACCTGTCGGACTACGCCACGGCCCTGGGAGGCGTGTATCTGGATATGGGCAACGACGCCAGGGCGCTCGGCTATTTTCAGGAAGCATTGAAAATCGATAGGAGTGGTTTCAGCAAGAGTATTTTGCTGGACTTCCTGGGCATACTGCGGCGAAAGCAGAAAGACTTCGAGTCGGCCCTGAAGTATCATCAACAGGGACTGAACAACTTATCCATCGGCTATCCCGAAACGGACGTCACCGCTCTGCCCCCGGCGCGGCTGATCCGTTCGGAAGCCCACCAGGATTACTTCCTGATCATCGTGCAGGATAAGGCCGACACCTGGCTCGAATACGCTAAATACCAGGGAAACGATCGGTAGAAGCTCAAAAATGCCTGGCAGACCTATATGCTGGCCGACAGCCTGATCGACATCATGCGCGGGGAGCATAGCGGGGAAGTCACCAAACTGCTGTGGCGTAACAAGGCCCGCAGCATCTACGAGCGGGCCATCGAAACCTGCTATCTACTAAAAGACCCCGCCGCCGCTTTGTATTTTTTTGAGAAAAGCCGCGCCGTGCTGCTCAACGACCGCCTCAACGAACGCATTGCCGAGCAGTCGCTCACTAAAAAAGACCGGGACGGCGTCCAGAGCCTGCGACGAGAAATTCGTTTCCTGCAAAAACAGTTTAAGGAAAAGTCGCCTTCGGATACGAGTGCCGCCAGGCTCGGTACCAGACGATTTGCGGTAGAGCAGGCGTATGAAAAGCGCGTGAGCAGCCTTGAAAAAAAGAATCCAAACTACCGCCAGTTCAGGAACGACAATCACGTACCGGGCTTGGACGACATCCAGCAAAATCTCCTGACCGAAAATGGAACCTGCCAGTCAGCTTTTCTCTCCTACTTTGCGGGAGACAGCGTGATATATGGCATTTGTATCGATGACAAACGGTTTATTTTCAAAAGACTGAATGGGGTCGAATACCGGCGATACCTCGGCAAATTCAAGGAATCGCTGGTGAGCCGCGCCGCGCAGATCAGCCACTGGAAAGATCATCAGCAGGCCTCCCACGGCCTGTACCAAACGCTGATCCAGCCCTTTGGCCTGAAAAAAGGCACCAAGCTGATTATCTCACCCGACGGGGACTTTATCCCGTTTGCCGCTTTCAGCCTTTCCCCTACGGAACCCGACTACCTCGTGCAGCACCACGCGATCAGCTACACTTATTCCGCCGGATTCCTGGAGCGCGTTCCCCGCACGGCGGCGGGCGGGTGGCCGTCGCTGCGCACGTTCCTGGGCATGGCCCCCGTGGACTTTGCTCCCGCTTTGCAGCAGACTCGCTTGCGGGGTTCGGATAGTACGCTGCAAGAAATTGGCAGCCGATTTCTTTTTGCTAAAAAATTAGTGGGAAAAGATGCCTCGCGAAATGCCTTTGCCACCCTGGCCCCCGGCTACCGCATCGTGCAGCTATTCACCCACGCCTCCGCCGATAGTAGCGGCGTGGCCCCGAAGCTTTATTTTGCCGATTCGATCTTCCGCCTGTCCGACCTGCCTGACGCGACCTTCCGCACCCAATTGATGGTACTGGCGGCTTGTAAAACCGGCATTGGCCAACACCAGCGCGGCGAGGGTGTGTTCAGCCTGGCGCGGGGCTTTGCGGCGGTAGGAATTCCCAGCACACTCACCACGCTGTGGAGCGTGGAAGATCAGCCCACCTACGGCCTGACGAGACTTTTCTATCCTCATCTCGCCGACGGCCTTCCCCTCGACGAAGCCCTCCAACAAGCCCAAATCGAATGGCTGAAAAGCGACGACCCCGAAGATCAGATGCCCTACGCCTGGGCGGGCGTGGTGCTGGTGGGACAACGGGCGCCGCTCGGGCGGTACAACGGCGCGGGGGTTTTTTGGGCAGGAATATTTGGGTTGGTACTTTTGGGAGGGCTTTTCTGGGCGTGGTGGAGGTGGAAAAAAACGCCATCGCCGGGCCACTCACCAAGCTTTCGCCTTCTTTAGCAAATCCACGTCTTGCTGCCACAAGCGCATAGCCTTGTCGTAGGCAGCCTGCGTTTTGGTGAGCCGCAGCGTGTGCGGCCTCCCTTTTCTGATGGTCTCCATACTCAGGTCGATCTCGACGCTCCCGATAACACCTTCCATCTCACTCCGCTCTCCCTGGATTTGCTGATAATCGAACACCCGCTCGGTGGGCGACTGCAGGAAGCGCGACAAAATAGACCACACCCGCTTGTGAGCCGCCGCGTTATAACCCGACGCCTGAGGAACGGGCCGCGACCAATCCGCCGGAGGCTGGGGCTTGGCGTCCACGCGCCGCTGCAAATCTTCCAGGGCTACCGCCATAACCCGGCTCGCCAGCGGCCCTTTTTTGCTGGATTCCAGAATTCCTTTTGCCAAAACATCATTGACATAGGGCCGGGTGAGTTTCCGGGTCAGGGCGTCCGTCGTGGCACTGAGCCAAACGTCGTCTTCGGCTTTCAGGCGGCTCATGTCCAGCACGTATTGCAGGATATGCTCGGTCACCTCTTTTTTCCCATCCTTGGTTAGGTTCAGGGCATCCAGGTAAGCGGGCAACTGCTCGATTTGGTTCTTTACAAAATCCCCGTGCGTCTCGGCGTCCAGTTGGTTCAGTACGGCCAGCAGGTGGCGGGTGAGTTTGGCCTTGCCACGCTGGGCGGCCAGGGAGAATGTTTCGGCAAAATGATCGTCGGGAAAAGTCTCGAACAGTTTTATCCAGCTTTTTTCCTCAATTTGCCCAAAATGATCCAGCAGCATATCCTTGCCCTTGTCGCGCAGGTAGGGGGCGTCGCCGAGGTTGATGAGCCAGTCGGCGAGGGGGCTGTAATCCGGTTCATCGTGGGTATCGGACATGGGTAGCCCCGCTTCTGCCACGGTCTTGATTATTGCGAGTTCGGTGGGGTCGGTAGTGGCCCAATGCCGGTTGTAGTAGGCGATCCATTCGAGTTGGTTGGTGGGGTGCAGGTCGGCCAGCATAAATTCCTGGGCCTTTTTAGGCCAGAGGAAAACGGCTCCGTAATGGTACCAGTAGGTTATTTCCATCCCGGCGTTGCCGGTATAGCCCATCGCTTCCTTTTCGATGGGTTCGTCCTCATTGAGCCGAATGGACGAGATGAGGTCTTCCTCCTCGAACTCGATCCCCCGCAGCGGCGGCACGCCTTCCTCCATCCAGTGTTCTACGTCGAGGTACGAATCGTGTACCTCGCCCATCGTGCCGTTGGCTGTCAATTCATCCTCCTCTTCCTCATCATCGTCATAGTAACGCCCTCTGCCTCTCGATCCGTAGTAGTCATAGTCGCTTATAGACTCCGGATCCAGTTCCCCCGTCTGGTAAGAGGTGACCAGGCCCAGTTTGGCGTAAAATCCCGCTTTTTGTGCGGCCAGCAGCAGGGCTTCGGCCTTGGGACGGTCGTTGAGTTTGAGGGCTTCCATCGCAAAATTCGCGGGCGTGTACTGATGCCCCAGCAGCACAATTTTGGGAATGTCGTGGTCTTCTTCGCTGCTTTTCAGCAGCGCGGCCAGTTGATCCACGTAGCCGCCGAGGAGATCGAGTTTGATTTTTTTCTTGCCCTTTTTCTGCACCAGATTGTACACCAGACACACGCGATGGCCCGAAGTAATAGGTTTGATTTCGTGTTCGCAGTCGGCGTAGAAAGCAACGTAGGGAATTTTGTAGTTCTTGGTGGCTGGCGCAAAGTCGATGACCTCCGTTTTTCCGTCGAAGCTGACAAGCAGTTCGCCACCCATGTGCACGGCGGGCAAGCCGACGATGAGCGTACCGAACATTCCCTCTTCTTTCTCGGAATCTTTATGGGCCACGAAAAAGTCGCCTTCCTCGTAAATCAGCAGCTTGTACAAACGCGCTGTCACCGATTTTCCCTCAATGCCCAGGCCGGGTTTGATCTCCTCGACGATGGTTTCGATAAAGTCCCGCCAGTCGTCGTTGCGGAAAGTGATAGCGTCCTCGTTGATTTCCCAGGCACTGCGGACGGTCGGGTCCAGCACCGTTTCGCTTCCCTTGCCAAAGGGCGCTTTGTGGGCCGCTCCGATCATGGCTTCCACCTGAACGGCGTTGATGGGAAAGCCGATTTCGTCCACGCCGCGCAGGGCTAAACCCGGAAAAACAAAGGGCTTTACGTCGCTGCTCACGAAG
>JBBSKK010000104.1:0-8328 GCA_038256395.1 Cytophagales bacterium
CCTTTTCGGAGTAACGCACCAAGTAGAGCGTATGGCTCGAACAACCGACAAACAGGCTGGCGGCGAATGCAATACTGAGTAAAGTTCTTAGCTTCATCTGGTAGCGTTATCTTTGCAAAATTAATCGGACAGAAAACAAAACTTTCTGGCTCCAATTTTCCAGGAATCCCCAAATATAGGCAAAAGATAAACGCCCGCTCCCGCCATGAACGCCACTTCCATCGACCAATATGAGCCCATCTGCGCCCTGGCAACCGCCTCGGGCGTGGGTGCCATCGCGGTCGTGCGCGTGTCGGGCGAGGGTTCCATCGAGTTAGTCGATCAGTATTTGAAAGGGGCTGACCTCAACCAGGCCGAGAGTCACACGGTGCATTTTGGTACCATTCGACACGAAGGCAAAGTTATCGACGAGGTGTTAGTAACGGTTTTCCGCTCGCCAAGATCCTTCACCAAGGAAGATTCCGTCGAGATTTCCTGCCACGGCTCCGACTACATCATCCGCCAAATCCTGAAACTGCTGGTGCAGGGCGGCGCGCGCATTGCCCGTCCGGGTGAGTTCACCCAACGTGCCTTTCTCAACGGCCAGTTCGACCTCGTACAGGCCGAGGCCGTCGCCGACCTCATCGCCGCCGACTCCGCCGCCAGCCACCGCACGGCCCTCACGCAACTGCGAGGTGGTTTTTCCAAAAAACTCCAGGCCTTGCGTGAAGAGTTGATCCACTTCGCCTCGCTGGTGGAGCTGGAACTGGATTTTGGCGAGGAAGACGTGGAGTTCGCCCAGCGCGACGATTTGCGGCAACTCATCCAAAATCTGCAGACTACCATTCAGCCGCTCATCGAATCTTTCGATTACGGAAACGCCCTGAAAGACGGCATTCCGGTCGCCATCATCGGCTCGCCCAACGTGGGCAAATCGACCTTACTCAACGCCTTGCTCAACGAGGAGCGGGCCATCGTCACCGAAATCGCCGGCACGACCCGTGACGTGATCGAGGACACCAT
The DNA here is from genome assembly GCA_038256395.1 of Cytophagales bacterium. Taxonomy (GTDB): domain Bacteria; phylum Bacteroidota; class Bacteroidia; order Cytophagales; family Spirosomataceae; genus Persicitalea. The sequence continues at coordinate 1,003 of JBBSKK010000104.1, forward strand.
CGTGCTGGAAGGCGTAAAATTTCGCTTCATCGATACGGCGGGTATCCGCGAAACCCAGGACGTGGTCGAGTCGCTGGGAATCGAGCGCTCACGTCGGGCGATGGAGCAAGCCGATGTAGTACTGATGCTGTTCGATAGCGAGGAGTCGCGGCGGGAAGTCGAGGTTTTGGCGGCGGGACTGCCGGAAGGGAAGCGGGTGCTTTGGGTTCGGAATAAGGTTGACCTCATCCCCCGGCCCCCTCTCCTGTCAGGAGAGGGGGAGCTGACAGGATTTCCCCTCTCTTTAAAGGAGAGGGGGCTAGGGGGTGAGGTGACAGGAGGTGAGGTATTCTACCAATCCTTAATCACAAAAATCCCCCCACCCGTCCTGGAAAACGCGCGTTTCCTTCGCCAGACAGAAACCAACGCCGAAGTTTTCCTCTGGAAAATACTACGAAATCGCCAACTAAACGGCCTAAAATTCAGAAGACAACACCCGCTTACCGAAGGCTTCATCCTGGATTTTTTCTGCGCCGAGTACCGCCTAGGCATTGAGCTGGATGGAGAGGTTCATCAGGAAAACGAACTGCGGCTTTACGATGCAGCAAGGAGCGAGGATCTGAAAACTCTTTACAACATCGACATCATTCGCTTCACCAACCAGCAGGTATTGACTCAAAGTCAACTAGTTCTGGCAAAAATTCTTGAATCAATAGAAAACATTCCTAATAAGAAACGCCAAACAAAAGCTCAACAAGTTGCTAGTTCTGCCACACTTACAAATAAAGACGCCAAAGTTTCCCCACAGAAACTCCCCCTCACCTCTGAGGAGAGGGGGCTGGGGGGTGAGGTGAACATCTCCGCCAAAACCCAAGCCAACCTAAACCTCCTAAAATCAATTCTGTTACAACACATTCAAACCCACGTCCCCCAAGACACCGTCGTAACCAATCAACGCCACTACGAACACCTCCTCAAAACCTTCCAAGCCCTGGACGAAGTGCTAGAAGGCTTAGACTCCGGCGTCACGGGCGACTTCCTGGCGCAGGACATCCGCCTAGCCCTGTATCACCTGGGAGAAATCACGGGCACCATCGTTTCCGACGACTTGCTTGCCAATATTTTTTCAAAGTTCTGCATTGGGAAATGAGTATTGAAAAAGCTTTATCCGAAAAGTCTCCCACTTTATGTCGGGAAATACACCAATGGCTATCCACCTTGCCCGTAAATTTTCGCACCAGCTCTGGTAATTCCCACCAGTTGTCCTTCAATTCGGAAGATTCGAGAGAAGTAATTTTATGGGAAGACCAATGGTACTCTAAACAAAAAATCGTCCAGTCGCGCATTAAAGCCCTGCTCGGAATTTCGGAACGTATCCCGGCCCGCCTGTCCAGGGTGCGCCGCCTCGACCGCCCCACGACTTTGCATTTTTTGCGGGAAAATCACTTGCAGGATACCGTAGTATCAAAGTATAAATACGGCTTGTTTTTACCTGAAAAGCATTTTAGAGTTCTAGCCAATCCACCCAAGGCCGACGAGCTATTGGTAGCCGTCGCGACTTTTGCTCGTCCACGCGTTTTCGAGCGAGCGGGCGAACCCCATCGCTCCTATGAGCTAGTGCGTTTCGCCAACCTTCTGAATACCACCGTTGTCGGCGGGCTGGACAAATTACTAAGCCATTTCGTGAAAGAACATCAGCCCGACGACCTGATGACTTACGCCGATCTGGAATGGTCGAATGGCCGTAGCTACCAAAAACTGGGTTTTGAACCGCAGGGCGACACCCCGCCGCAGGATTTCTGGATCGATCCGGCGACGATGGAACGCTATTATCCGCACCGCTTACCCGACGGAATTACCAGTGAAAATGCGCGAGAACGCGGATTTGTAAAAATTAAAAACGCCGGAAGTCGTAAGTTTGTAAAAAACTTTCATCCGCAAACTCCCTCCCATTGATCGTAATCCTAGGCCCGACCGCTTCCGGCAAAACCCATTTGGCCACCCTACTGGCCCACCGCATCGGCGGCGAGATCATCAGCGCCGACTCGCGGCAGGTTTATAGCGGCATGAATATCGGCTCGGGCAAGGACCTGGACGAATACGTAGTGAACGGCGACCCCGTACCCTACCACCTTATCGACATTGTGGACGCGGGCGAGAAGTACAACGTCCACCAGTTTCAGTTAGATGCGCAGCAAGTACTGACCGAAATCGAGGCGCGGGGCAATCATCCCATCCTTTGCGGCGGTAGTGGCCTGTACCTCAACGCCCTTTTGCAGGGCCACGGCTTTACGGGCATCCCTACCAATCCGAAATTGCGGGAGATGCTGGAAGCGTATCCGCACGAGGTACTTTTGAAAGAATTTGGCAAGAAAACTACCGCCTACTCCCCTCTCGCCGACACCTCCACCAAGAAGCGCACCGTTCGGGCTATCGAAATCAACAACTTTCTGGCCGCCAATCCTAATTTTCCCATCCCCGAAACCGAGCTGCCTGATTTCCAGGTGTACGGCATCGACCCTTCCACCAAACTCCGCCGCGAGCGCATCAGCCGACGGCTGAAAGAACGCTTCGACGACGGCTTGATCGAGGAAGTAAAAGGGCTTTTGGCGCAGGGAATCCCGGCCCAAACCCTGATTTACTACGGTCTTGAATACAAATTAATTACCCAATACCTGAACGGGGAAATGATTTTATTGGAAATGAAGCAGCGTTTAGAAACGGAAATCCACCGCTTTGCTAAGCGCCAGATGACTTTTTTCCGAAAAATGGAAAAGGATGGCGTGGAGATCCGCTGGCTCCGCAACGACCAGACGCCCGATGAGTGGGTGGAAACCATTGCTGCCAATTTGAATGAGTAAATTTTGAATAATGAATAAAAATCTGACCACTACCCTTTTGCTGGTAATCCTGGGCGTCACCGACGCCTACCTCCTCTCCCACCCCAACCTCATCGGCCGCATCGGTATTTTGATTTACCGTCACGATTATCTCAAAACTTTTCCCCGCGCTCTGGCGACCGTGTTTCTGGTGTTGGGGATTTGTCTTTTTATCTGCGAAGTCATCCGGCGCGTGAAGTTGCCACGGGCGGCTATTGCCTGGTATCTGATGGGGATGGTGCTGGGCATGGCGCTTTTTTCCTACGTCTATGTCAGCTTTTCCTCCTTGACGTACAGCATGACAGGCAAAGCGTTTATTTACGGCGCACATTTACTGCCCATCCTGATGATCGGGATTTTTGGCCGCTACCTTATTTCTGCCATTTACAAAGCCCGTAATCAAACCGGAATATGAAGAAAACATTAGTCTTACTCGCCATACTCGCCCCCTTCTCATGTTTCGCGCAAACCGCCTATCTACTTCGTCCCGACAGGGTTTTCGACGGCCAGGAAATGCACGAAAACTGGGCAGTCTGGACGCAAGGCAATAAAATTATGGCAGTTGGAAAAGCGGAAAGCCTCCCTTCAGAATCGAGCGAGGCAACCGTATTGAACCTGCCCGGAACTACCCTGCTACCCGGCCTGATCGAAGGGCATTCGCACCTTTTCCTGCACCCCTACGACGAGACTTCCTGGAACGACCAGGTACTGAAAGAGCCGCGCTCGTTCCGCACGGCGCGGGCAGTCAAGAGTGCGGAGCAAACGCTATTGGCGGGATTTACGACGGTTAGGGATTTAGGAACCGAAGGGGCCGAGTACGACGATGTGGGTTTGAAAAAAGCCATCGAAGAGGGCATCATTCCCGGCCCGCGTATGCTTGTGGCCACCCGCGCCCTGATCGCCACGGGCAGCTACGGGCCGAGCGGTTTTAGTCCTGACTTCAAGGTGCCGCAAGGCGCGGAGGAAGCCGATGGCCATGATGATCTCATCAAAGCCGTTCGCACCCAAATCGGCAAGGGGGCGGACTTGATAAAGATTTACGCCGATTACCGCTGGGGACCAAACGGCGAAGCGCGTCCTACTTTTAGTGAGGACGAAATACGGTTGATCGTGGAAACCGCCCGCAGCAGCGGTCGCCCGGTAGTGGCCCACGCCTCCACCGCCGAGGGGATGCGCCGCGCCATCGCGGGTGGCGTCGAAACCATCGAACACGGCGACGGCGGTACGCCCGAAATCTGGAAAATGATGAAAGATAAAGGGGTAGCGCTCTGCCCCACTCTCGCGGCGGGCGACGCCATCAGCCAATACCGTGGCTGGCGCAAGGGCCAGGCCCCCGAGCCGGAAAGGCTGGTAGAGAAAAGGAAGAATTTCAAGCAAGCCATGGACGCAGGAGTCACTCTGGTGATGGGCGGCGACGTCGGCGTATATTCCCACGGTACCAACGCCCGCGAACTGGAATTGCTGGTGGACTACGGCATGAAACCGCTCGATGTATTGAAGGCGGCCACCTCCGGCAACGCCCGAATTTTTCACCAGGAAACGCGCATTGGCTCCATACAAAAAGGGTTATTGGCCGACTTGGTAGTTGTAAGCGGCAACCCTGTGACCGATATTTCAGTTATCAACGGAGTAGAATTAGTCATGAAAGACGGTAAACTTTACAAAAAACCTTAAAGAATAGCTTGGTTCGTCCTAAAAACGCCTTTCAGAAGCTTCTATCTAGGTTCGCGGATAGAAAATCCAGATATTTTTTAGGATATTGCAAGCCTTCCGCGTTTCGCTTTTCTTTTGGCAAATGCGTATAAAAAGATAGCAAAGCCCTTTATTCATTGAGCTGGTTGACCTATAGCATCAAAATCCTCCTAATTCTCCGGCTTTTTTAAATTTCAAAAATCCCTAAATATCCCGACGAATCTACATGTCACAAACCGCCCAAATGACCATCGAAGGTCAAGAATACGAATTTCCGGTTGTCGAAGGCACCGAGCAGGAAAAAGCCATCGACATCAGCAAGCTCCGGGGAAAATCCGGCTACATTACAATTGATCCTGGCTTCAAAAATACTGGTTCCACTACCAGCGCCATCACCTTTTTGGACGGGGAGGAAGGCATTCTGCGCTATCGCGGCTATTCCATCGAGGACCTGGCGGAGAAAGCTTCTTTCTTAGAAGTGGCTTATCTCTTAATTTACGGCGATCTTCCTGCGGCGGAGCAATATCAGGAATTTGAACACGAAGTTCGGACGCATACGCTGGTCAACGAGGATATGCGGAAAATTTTCGAGGGCTTTCCGGTCAATGCCCACCCGATGGGCGTACTTTCCTCGCTGGTGAGTGCCATGAGCGCGTTCTATCCCGATTCCTACGACTCGAATGTTCCTGCCGACACGGAGATGCACATCATTCGCCTGATGGCTAAGCTGCCGACGATCGTCACCTGGTCGTACAAGAAATCGCAGGGCCACCCCGTCAACTACCCTAATAACGAACTCGACTACTGCTCGAACTTCCTGAATATGATGTTCGCGCTGCCCGTCGAAAAGTACGAGGTGGATCCCGTCGTAGCGAAGGCTTTGAACAAACTCCTCATCCTGCACGCCGACCACGAGCAAAACTGCTCTACATCGACGGTACGGCTGGTGGGTTCCTCCCAGGCCAATATTTACACGTCCATCTCGGCGGGTATCGGGGCCTTATGGGGACCGCTGCACGGCGGGGCCAACCAGGAGGTGATCGAAATGCTGGAAGCGATTAAGGCCGATGGCGGTGATTCTCAGAAGTACATCGATAAGGCAAAAGACAAAAACGATGATTTTCGTCTCTTTGGCTTTGGTCACCGGGTATATAAAAATTTCGACCCTCGCGCCCGCATCATCAAAAAAGCCGCCGATGAGGTACTGGAAAAACTTGGTGTCAACGATCCGGTGCTTGAAATTGCCAAAACGCTGGAAAAAGCCGCTTTGGAAGACGACTACTTCGTGTCGCGCAAGCTTTATCCTAACGTGGATTTTTACTCTGGTATCATTTACCGCGCCCTGGGCATTCCTACTAATATGTTTACGGTCATGTTTGCCATCGGCCGCTTGCCCGGCTGGATTGCGCAATGGAAAGAAATGCGGGAAAATCATGAACCAATCGGCCGTCCGCGCCAGATTTACACGGGTCCCACGCACCGGGATTTCGTTGCGATGGACAAGCGTTAATTCATATTTCAGAATTTCCCAGCACCGCCCGAGCCCTCGGCGCGGTGTTTTTTTATTCCAAAAACTATGGAAGAAACTAAACCGAAACTCTCGCTGTCGGACTGGCTGGCCATCGAACGTACCCGCCTGGCCAACGAACGTACTTTCCTGGCTTACTTCCGCACCGCGCTGGCCATGCTGGCGGGGGGTGTCACCATCGTCAGGCTGGACGCTTTCCAGGATGTACGCTGGCTTGGGTACGCTTTTTTAGTATTGGCACCTCTGGTCTTTTTGGTGGGACTGTGGCGGCTGTTTTCGGTGAGGCGACGGCTTGAGGGAAGGTATTATGTTGGGAAAGAGGAGTAAGGGAAAAGGAGGAAAGGAGAAGAATCAACACATGAATCAAATAATTACTTTAAAATAGACAACCGAAAAATGAGCGAATTGAAAAAAGTATACATAGCAGGCGGATGTTTTTGGGGAATGGAAGACCTTTTCAGAGTGAGGCCAGGCGTAAAAGACACCGAAGTTGGATACATCGGCGGGGAAATCGAGAAACCTACCTACCGAAACCATCCGGGTCATGCGGAGGGTATAGAAATAACCTACGCCCCCAGCGAAACCTCGTTCAGGGAAGTATTGGATTTCTTCTTTCGGATTCACGATCCGACTACGGTCAATAGACAGGGAAATGACGTTGGATCAAGCTACCGGTCGGCGATTTTTTTTCAAAATGAAGCAGAAAAAAGCGCTGCCGAAGAAGTGATCAAGATCGTGAATGATTCCAAAATATGGAAAGGTACCGTCGCCACTACCTTAGAACCTTACACCACCTTCTGGGCGGCTGAACCGGAGCATCAGGATTATCTAGTAAGAAATCCCAATGGCTACACTTGCCATTTTGAGCGGTTTTCTGAAAGTTTTCTTTGAAATAAAACAGGGAGTCTAATGAATTTGTTTCTGCATGGTTACAGCAGATACAAGCAAAAGCCCTGCAATCCAGTTGATTGCGGGGCTTTTGCTTTTTGACATTGTGATCGCACTAGGATTCGAACCTAGGACCGCCTGCTTAGAAGGCAGGTGCTCTATCCAGCTGAGCTATGCGACCGTGATTATAAAAAAAGACAGTCTTTAAGAGACTGTCTGATTCTTGATGTCGGGGAGACAGGATTCGAACCTGCGACCCTCTGGTCCCAAACCAGATGCGCTACCGGGCTGCGCTACTCCCCGAATTCTATTATATTCTTGAACTATTTCCTATCTCCATTCTGTATGGATGTCGGGAAG
>JBBSKK010000105.1:0-8303 GCA_038256395.1 Cytophagales bacterium
CGGGTAGGGAGGAAGACCAGTCGTTACGAAGTGTTCCGTCGACATAAATGAATCCACGGTAGCCCAGAGAAACCGTACCATATACAGACCGTACTTCCTTCTCGGAAGTAAAGTTAGCCGTGTTGGGTCGATCCTTAGAAGCAGAAATATTGTAGAAATCGGGGATGCTAAGTCCGCCATTCGTGCTTAGGTTCTGAACTTCCCGCGTGTTGCGGCGAATGTTCGCACCCAGGTTGGCATCGAAGTTAAACTCGCCAAAGGTCTTGTTGTAAGAACCCAGGAACTCGTAGTTGCGCTCGTTCCGCTTATCGGTTCCCGTAAAGAAGCCGTCTTGTTCTAGCCCACCCGAAGCGATACGGAAATCATAGCGGCTATTAACGGTATTGTCACGTATCCAACCGGCCACTTTAAGTCCCGGCATGATTTCGTAGGCCAGGCTGATGTCGCCGAAGACCCGGTTCTGCGCTCCGTTGAAAATGTTCTCGTACACATCGTAGTAAGGGTTATTCCAGTACAAAGGCTTGGTGTCCTCAGGGCCTTTGATATTCCAAGAATTATATGACCCGTCGGGATTTTGATAATTCCGCAGTTCGTCTATATCAATCTGGCGCTGAAACCACTGGTTGAAGCTGCCCGTGAGTCCCTGACCGTAGCCTTCCAATGGGCGTCCTTTAGTTTTCTCATCGACTACGTTGATGTTGGTCGAGAAGCTGAGCTTTTTCGAGATTTCGTAGGTGCCACCTAAGTTGATGTAGTTACGCGTCTGGCTGGTATTAGGTATGATCAGGTTGCGGTTGATGTTGGTTACCGATGCCCGGAAAGAGGCTTTGTCGCTACCGCCGCTGATAGATACGTTGTTGTTGTACGTATGACCCGTGTCGAAGAAGTTCTTGACGTTGTCGGGTTGGGGCGAGAAAGGGATCTGCTTGCCGAAACCTGCATTAGAAGGGAACCAGCTATAATAAGGGCGATAGAGCGTACCATCTAATTTAGGACCCCAGCTTTCATCGGCAGAGTAATCGATCAAGTTCTGGCCCTGGAAAGCCTGCCACTCGGCGGGGTGAATAGCCGCGTTGAACTCGAACGGAATGAAACTCTGGTCGTAACCACCGCCGTAGCTGTTCTGGTAATTGGGTAAGTTAGAAACCACATCCAAGGTAGTGGCGGAGTTAATGTCCACCTGTACTTTGCCGCGAACCGATTTTTTGGAAGTGATTACTACCACGCCCTCTGAGGCACGCTGGCCGTAAATAGCCGTAGCCGACGCCCCTTTAAGTACCGTGATCGTCTCGACGTTATCCATGTTGACCGCATCCAGGTTGTCGATGGGCGTGCCATCCACGATGTAGAGCGGGTTGGCGTAGATCGAAAGACCCGTGACGCCTCGAATACGAATGTTACCACTCCGGAAGGACGAAGAAGGTGCGCCCTGAATCTGCACACCCGCGATTTTGCCTGCCAGTGAGTTGGCCAGGTTGGCATCTTTCGAGAAGGTAAGTTTGTCGGAACTGATTTGTTGAAGGGCATGACCTACCGCTTTGCTGTCGCGCGTCACACCTAAGCCTGTGACCACTACTTCGTTGAGCAGAGAGATATCAGTGTCAAGGGTAACGTTGACGGTGGAGCGGTTGCCTACCTCGACTTCCTGAGCTTTGAAGCCGATATAGCTGAATACGATCGTAGCATTGTTCGGAACAGCGGTCAGCGTGTAATTGCCGTTCACGTCGGAGTTGGTACCTCGGGTGGTACCTTTCACAGAAATGTTGACCCCCGGTAATGAGGAGCCGTCGTCGGCGGTGACCTTTCCGGTCACGGTTCGGTCCTGGGCGTGGGCTTGAATCCCGAAGGAGAGCACACCAACCAGAAATAGTGCTAAAAACTTTTTCATACGATTAGGTTTGGTTTGTTAAAGAATAATTGAAACTGCAAAGGTAATAGATTGGGTTGCTAAAACAACTAATATAACGATTCTGTTCAGAATAATTATGTAATAAATAAACTTTGACCTCTATAAAATATTGTTAGTCACCGAAATGGAGATTAAGGACACAGTATTTTATAAGTACGCTGAGTTAGTGCAATGGGTTGCAAACCAGTATAACAAGAAAGCACAAAATCTGTGCCGATAGCGTAAAAAGAGGAGAAAAGCTGATTCGCACGGCTTGCCTTGTAGAAACCGCTATCTTGCAAATGTACTAATTTGTTATGCAAGCATAACGATAGCTAAGAGGAGCTACGTTGCGGACGGCGATTTGGATTAATGATCGCCTTGGTATCATTCTGGCACGTTGCGCCGCACCATCTTGAATAAAAACGAAGGCAAAAACCGCCGAAGGTACACCGCTGCTTTTTCGGTTGCTCCACCGATGGACACTTCTTTCCGGTCGTGTTCAGCGGCTCGCAGGATCTGCCGGGCGCACTCGTCGGCGGGCATTCCTTTTGCCTGGTTGGCGTCCATTTGCCCGTACTTTCCGCCTTTCTCATCCAGGGCGTTGACGGAAACATTAGTCTTGATATAGCCCGGACAAGCCACCGTCACCCGAATGTTGTCGTCAAAAACCTCCGAGCGCAACGAATCGTAAAAGCCGTGCAAAGCGTGCTTGGCGGCATTGTAGCCCGAGCGCATCGGCGTCCCGACCTTGCCCGCCACGCTGCTGATGACGATGAACTGGCCGCTTTTCTGCTCCGTCATGTAAGGCAACACGGCTTTGGTCAAAGCCACCGTACTGAAAAAATCGACGTCCATCAATTTTTGATAAACTTCCAGCGACGTGTCTTTCACAAAAGATCGCTGGCTGACGCCGGCGTTATGCACCATAATGTCGATGCGCCCGAAGCGTGCCACAACCTCGGCGGCCTTGGCGGGAGCCAAATCAAAATCCGTCACGTCCAGCGGCAGCACAAGCACCTGGTCGTCGGGCAAGCCCGTCGCCGCCTTGACGCGTTCAAGTTCATCGACCCGCCGGGCACTCAAAACAAGCTTTGCGCCCTGCCGGGCCAATTCCAAAGCCAGCGCTTCCCCAATGCCGGAAGAAGCCCCGGTAATCCAGGCGATTTTATTTTTAAAGTAGTTTTTCAAAAGAAGGAAAGGAAAACTTACAAACCGAAAACCACTCATCACTCATCACTAATATCTAAGCGAAGTGCCGCCTTCGCCCACTTCCAGCACTGCCTCCATTCCGACGGGTAAAGCACGGTTGTCGGCCACGTGGCCGACGGGAAAGTCGAAGCAAATCGGGTAATCGAAATCTTGCGTATGGTCGAGGATGATTTCGTAAGCGGTTTTGCCGAACCTAGGCTTGGCGTTGTCGCGCGAATCAGTAAACTGCCCCACGACCAGTCCCGCCAGGTTTTGCAGTTGCCCGGCCCGTTTGAGTTGAATCATCATGCGGTCGATATTATAGAGGTACTCGTTGATGTCCTCGATGAACAGGATTTTACCCGACGTGTCCACTGCTGATTTGGAGCCAATCATGTGCGCCAGCAAACAGAGGTTTCCGCCTGTGATTTGACCCTGACCTGATCCCGGGCTATTAAATAAATGAGATGGAATTTCGTAGGCCAGATTTTCTCCGAAAAGGGCTTTTCGCAACGATTCCAAGCCTTCCTCGCCGCCTTCGTTGGCCATCGTTTTGACCATCGGTGCGTGCAGGGCCGCAAAACCTAGGCGGTTGAGATGCGAGAGAAAAACCGTCAAGTCGCTGAAGCCAACCAGCCACTTGGGCGTTTTTTTGAATTGAGTAAAATCCAGCTCGTCCACAATCCGTGAGCAGCCATAGCCGCCCCGCGCAGCCAGAACAGCTTTGATATTGGGATTGTCCAACATTTTTTGCAGTTCATCGCGCCGCTGCTCGTCCGTGGCGGAGTACTGGTAATATTCTTCGTGCAGCGTCGCGCCTTCGAGAATTTCCAAATCCCATCTATTCCGCAGAACCTGCAAACCCGCCTCACAGTCCTCATAGCGCACTCGGCTGGCCGGGGCCAGCACACCCACCAAGTCGCCGGGCTTCAAGTAGGGAGGAATGGTTATTTTTTCAGGCATGGTTTACGAGTTCAAGAATTAAGGGTGGCAGGCTGGTGGTGGTCGAGGTCAGAGATTTTAACCGCAATGTTACCCAATTGACTGGTGTCGAACATGGGCTCAAATTTAGCACCCCACTGCAATTCCTCATAGTGATAAGAGTAGCGCACGTGAACCTGCTGCATGAAAGTCTCGTCGGTGGCATGTACCAAAATCAGGAATTCGGCGTCGGTTTCGTTCAGGCTTTTCTCGGTGGCATTGTACAACGGACTATCCTCCGTAATAGGATGCACGATGGTCCAGTGCAGCGGAAAGTACGCCACATGGTTCCGTTCCAGATCCAGCGGGTAATATTTACGCGTTTTGGCCCCACTCGGCAGCACTACGAGACAGGAGAGCGTCACTTCCACGTTGAGGTCGATTAGTTCGTTATCGCGCTCGTGGATGATGCGGAACATAAAGCCGTTGATGTCAAGATAAGGCGCGATGATGGCATTGCGGCTAAACCGGATGCGGGCCACCGAGCGCGAAAACCGCCCGTAGAGCAAGCCCGTAGCCAACGCAATGAGCAGCAGCCCCACCATCGCCTCGGAGGCGGCGATGGCGTTGGTCCAGAAGCCCGTAGGGCTGATGCGGCCATAACCCACCGTGGTAAGGGTCTGGGAGCTGAAAAAGTAGGCTTCCCAGAAATCATGCAATTGGTGACTGTTACTTATGCCTTCCAAATAGTCGATGCCGACGAGTAGGTACAGGCTGGCGAAAAACAGGTTGAGGACGAAGTAGAAGAGGAATACCATGCCCAGAAATTTGGGCCAACTCATCGTGATGAGCCGATGGTACCAGTTGACGCTGTCCAGGTAAGAGTCGCCGAACCGCTTGACATTGAAGGAGCCGTCCTTGTTGATGAGCCGACTGCGCTCGCTGGTAATCTTGGTGCCAAAGCCCAGGTCGCGGTCGATTTCGGCCTGGGTCAGCTCGGAGGGTTTCAGTTTGTCGGGTAGTTTTTTTGCCACAAGATCATTCAGTCATTTATCGTTCACAATTAAATAAAGACAACGTCTTCGATCAAATCCACTTTCATCTCCCGGTTGATGAGTTCGATGATTTTCTTTTTGGCGTGGACGAGTTCGTTGCGGAGTGGGGCGGATTCTATTTGTAGAAACAGGATGCGGTCACGGACGTACACCTTCTGGGTGCGCGACGAGATGGGATGCCCCATCATTTTGGCCCAGTGCGCTGCGACGTAGCTTTCCTCGAAGCCCTTTTTCATGTGCGGCTTACCAAAAACGTGTTCTATTGCTTCCTTCAACGGCGTGATGCCCGGCTTGCGCGAAGACCGCTCCTTATCGAATTTGTAATACTGAGCCATACGCCGGTTTTTTGCCAAATAAGGGTTTTCACAAATATAGAAAGAAAGTCCGTTTACCGAACCGTGCTTCTAACGAATAGCCGAACCGCAACCGAGCAAGCTTTTGTTCCCCTCGCTTTTTTCGAAAAAACGGCGTCAGGCTTTAAATCCGGTCGATTAAACAGCCGCCGGTAGCCGAAAACTGACCGGCAAAAGCTAAAAAAAGGGCGTCAGGCTTGGAATTCCGTCGCTTGGGGCTTAATATTGTGCCATCGAGTCAATTGCTTCGCAGTACGGCGGTTGATTTATAGAGAAGAGGCTAGAGAATGGGCTCACAGAACCTCTGGCAACCTATCCCACGCGCAACCGGGACAAGGTGCTAACTCCCACCTAAGCACATATTAGGAAATATAAACCAAAACCCGCGCATGAACCAGAATCCCCTACATTCCGTCTTCGGAGTGGCTTTGCGCCACCCCAAACTACCGCTTAATCTGGCCCCGGTCAGTTTCGACGGTATTTTTTGTTGCATGTGCGCCTAGCGCGGAAGAATTCTTTTTTCAGGTTTTCCTCCCGCGAATGTGTACGAGTTGCAAGGCTTTTGCTATGCTTTTCAAATATGAATTATGAGAAATAGATTCTGCTTCCAGACCTTCAACCCGTTAACAATTAAACGCTTCAACGCCTAAACAATTAAACCTTTCAACACTTAAACAACAAGACCATGTCCCAAGAAGCCCCCCAACATTTCGAAACCCTCCAACTGCACGCCGGCCAGGAGCCCGACCCCACGACCAATTCGCGGGCCGTGCCGATTTACCAAACGACCTCCTACACTTTCAACGATTCCGAACACGGGGCTAACCTGTTCGCGCTGAAAGAGTTCGGGAATGTCTACACCCGCATCATGAACCCCACGACCGACGTGTTCGAGAAGCGCATGGCGGCGCTGGAAGGCGGCATAGCGGCTTTGGCGACTTCGTCGGGCCACGCGGCGCAGTTCCTGGCGATCAACAACATCACCAGCGTCGGCGACAATTTCGTGACGACCTCCTTCCTGTACGGCGGCAGCTACAACCAGTTCAAGAATTCGTTCAAAAACATCGGTGTCGAAGCCCGCTTCGCCGACGGTGACGACGTATCGAGTTTTGAAAAACTGATCGACGAAAAAACCAAGGCCATTTACCTGGAAACGATCGGCAACCCGAGTTTCAGCGTCCCCGATTTTGAAGCATTCGCCAAACTGGCCGAGAAGCATGACCTGCCCATTATCGTGGACAACACCTTCGGCGCGGGCGGGGCCATCTGCCAGCCCATCAAGTGGGGCGCGCATATCGTGGTCGAGTCGGCGACGAAGTGGGTCGGCGGCCATGGCAACTCGATGGGCGGCGTGATCGTGGATTCCGGCAAATTCAACTGGGGTAATGGTAAGTACCCGCAATTCACTGAACCGTCGGACAGTTACCACGGTCTGGTCTATAACGATGTCTTCGGCATGGACGGCCCGTTCGGCAACATCCAGTTCATCATCCGCGCTCGCGTGGAGGGGCTGCGCGATTGGGGTCCCTGCCAAAGTCCGTTCAACGCCTTCATGCTGCTGCAAGGCTTGGAAACGCTGACGCTGCGCGTGGAACGCGCCTGCGAAAACGCCCTCAAACTAGCCCAATGGCTCAAAGACCACGAAGACGTGGAGTCGGTGAACTACTCCGGCCTGGAAAGCAGCAAGTACCACAAGATCGCAACCAAGTACCTCACGCGCGGCTCGGGTGCGGTACTTTCCTTTAAGCTGAAGGCTGGCAAGGAAGCGGCGGATCAATTCGTCAACTCGGTGAAAATGATCAGCCACCTGGCCAATGTGGGCGATTCCAAGACGCTCATCATCCACCCGTCCAGCACCACGCACTCGCAACTGACCGCCGCCGACCAGCTTAACGCCGGCGTCATCCCCGGCGAACTGCGCGTATCGGTAGGCATCGAACACATCGACGACATCAAGGCCGACCTGGAGCAAGCTTTCTCCCAAATCTCAGTACCGGCTTAAACCCAAAAAGCGGCTCCGAAAAAAAGTCGGAGCCGCTTTTTCTTTTTTCAAAAAGGATTCAAAAACAGCGGATGGAAGGTTCTTGATTTTTTATTGGAATCAAAAACTGTCAACCCGCTCCGGCGTACCGGTCAACTGTCAACTAGATGCAGTCCGAGAAAAAAGTATTCAAGTACCCCTACACCTTCCCGCTTGAATCAGGCCAAAGCTTACCCGGCTTCGAGTTGGCCTACACGACCAGCGGTACCCGCGCGGAAAACGACGACAATATCGTCTGGGTATGCCACGCCCTCACGGGCAGCGCCAACGCCGCCGAGTGGTGGGATGGGCTGGTAGGTCCAAACACCCATTTTGACCCCGCCCGTCACTTCGTCATCTGCGCCAATGTACTGGGTTCCTGTTACGGCTCCACGGGGCCGCTGTCCGTCGATCCGCTGACGAAGCAGCCGTACTACCATGACTTTCCGAATGTGACAGTGCGCGACGTGGTGAACGCGCTGGACCTGCTGCGGCAGGAACTGGAAATCGAGCGGATCAAGGTGTGCCTGGGCGGTTCGCTGGGCGGTCAGCAGTCGCTGGAATGGGCCATTCAGCAGCCGAACCTGTTTGACGAACTGATTCTGATTGCCGCCAACGCGGTGCATTCGTCCTGGGGCATCGCCTTCAACGAGTCGCAGCGCATGGCCATCGAGGCCGACGCCACCTGGCCGCAGCAATCACCCGAGGCCGGTCTGCTGGGCATGGCCGCCGCGCGGTCGTTCGCGCTGCTTTCGTACCGCAACTACGACACCTACAACTTCACCCAGGCCCGCGACAACCCCGACCAGACCGACGAGTTTCGGGCATCGTCGTACCAACGCTACCAGGGCGATAAGTTCATGAAGCGTTTCAAC
>JBBSKK010000106.1:0-8234 GCA_038256395.1 Cytophagales bacterium
AAGATACTATATAACCATCAAATAAAATTCGTTACAGACAAAATTCTAACTATTCATTTCAAGTTTCAATATATTGCCCCGGCAAAAAAGAAATCGGCGGTCAGTAAGCAGGGTTTGCTACATTTGTTCGGTTAAGTGAGTTATTATCTACAATAAACTGGAATGAATAGCAGCTATACGAAATCCACGCGGCTTTGGTTTTACACTTTGTCTTTTTGGTTAGTCGGCCTTACGCTGACCTACGGCCAGAAAATACCCTCGCCCAAAGAACACTTCGGCTTCGCCATCGGCGACGACTACCACCTGGCCACCTACACCCAGACTGAGGCCTACTTCAAGAAACTCGCCGCCTCGCCCCGCGCCAACCTGGTGGACATGGGCCTGACCGAGGAAGGGCGGCATCAGTACATGCTGGTCGTTTCGTCGCCCGACAACCTAAAAAACCTTGCCAAATACCAATCCATCTCGCAGCGGCTGGCCCGCGCCGAGGGCCTCACTGACGAACAAGCCCGCGCCCTGGCGAAGGAAGGCAAGGCCATCGTTTGGATCGACGGCGGCCTGCACGCCACCGAAACCGTGGGAGCGCACCAACTCATCGAAACCGCCTACCAACTCATCAGCCGCCAGGACGCCGAGACGAAACGTATTCTGGATGATGTGATTATCCTCATGGCCCACGCCAATCCCGACGGCCAGGAACTGGTCAGCGACTGGTATATGCGGGAGAAGAAAAACGAGAAGAAAAGTACCGATTTCCTGCCCCGGCTTTACCAAAAGTACATCGGCCACGACAACAACCGCGATTTTTTCATGATGAACATGAGCGAATCCTGGAACATTGGCCGGAAATTGTATATCGAGTGGATTCCCCAAATTGTCTATAACCACCACCAGTCCGGCCCGGCGGGCACCGTGGTGGCCGGGCCGCCCTACCGCGATCCGTTCAACTACGTCTATGACCCGCTGATTATCACCAGTCTCGACGCTGTGGGGGCGGCTATGAACTCGCGGCTCAACGCCGAAGGCAAGCCCGGCTACACGCAGCGGGCGGGTTCGGTCTATTCTACCTGGTGGAACGGCGGCCTGCGTACCGCGCCCTATTTCCACAACATGATCGGCATCCTGACCGAAATCATCGGCAGCCCCACGCCCGACACCATCCCGCTGGTGCCCCAGCGACTAATTCCCAACGGCTCCCAGACATTCCCGATCGCGCCCCAACTGTGGCATTTCCGGCAGTCGATCGACTACTCGATATCGCTCAACTATGCCGTGCTGAACCACGCTTCTCGGCTACGCGACGAGCTACTTTACAACGCCTACCGCATGGGCAAAAACGCCATGGAACGCGGCCAGCGCGACTACTGGGCGCTTTCTCCCACAAAAATCGAGGAAATCGAGGACGAATACGAAGCGGCCAAGAAGAAAAACAGCAAAGCCAAACTCACCCAGGCCTTCTACGATTCGGTGATGACCGACCCCGCCCGACGCGACCCACGCGGCTACATTCTGCCCGCCGATCAGCCTGATTTTGCCACGGCGGCCAAATTCGTCAACGCCCTCATTAAGTCAGGGGTGCAGATCCACCGCGCCACGGCAGATTTTGAGGTGGCGAAGAAAAAATACCCCCAAGGCTCTTACGTCGTGATGACCGCCCAGGCGTTCCGGCCCCACGTGCTGGATATGTTCGAGCCGCAGGACCACCCCAACGACTTCCAGTACCCCGGCGGTCCGCCCGTGCGGCCCTACGACGCAGCCGGCTGGACGCTGGCCTACCAGATGGGCGTCGAGTTCGACCGCATTCTTAATGAATTCAAAGGCCCGTTCCAGGCGATTCCCTACGGTGAATTACAGCATCCGGCGGGAGATTTCGAGGCTGTAAACCCGATAGCGGGCTACGTACTAAGTCCCAAAGCCAATGACTCCTTCACCGCCATCAATGATTTGCTGAAAGCCAACGTGGATGTTTTCCGCACCATCGAGCCGTCTGATTTGGCGACAGGTACGTTCTTCGTTCCGGCGGGCGAGCAGGCCAAGGCCATGCTGGGCAAAGCTTCCAACGACCTAGGTATAGACGTGCGGGGCGTGAAGCAGCGTCCCACGGCGGCGATGGCGAAGGTCGCGCCGCTTCGCGTGGGCTTGTGGGACAACTACGGCGGCTCGATGCCCTCGGGCTGGGTGCGCTGGTTGAGCGAGCAGTTTCACTTCCCGGTGGAGGTCGTGTACGCCCCCACCCTCGACGCGGGCGATTTGCGCAAGAAATTCGACGTGTTACTCTTCGTGACCAGTGCCATTCCCGCCCCGCCCGCAGGAACGCCTGGCGGCAGCGGCGATACGGGCCGCTACCGTGGCCGCAAAGAACCCGACCCCAAAGACATTCCCAAGGAATACCGTGACCAGTTAGGCAAGATTTCGGTGGACACGACGGTCGTCGAGCTGAAAAAATTCCTGGAAGCGGGCGGCACCGTTCTCACCATCGGCAGCAGCACCAACCTGGCCTACCACCTGAAACTACCCGTCCGCAACAAGCTGGTGGAAATTGGCCGCGATGGCAAAGAAACCCGCCTGCCGAGCGAGAAGTACTACATACCCGGCAGCATCCTGCGCGTGAGCGTGGACTCCACCCGGGCCATCAGTTGGGGCATGCCCGCGCAGGCCGACGTTTATTTCGAGAACAGCCCGGTCTTTGACGTCGCCCCGGACGCCCTGGCCAAGGGCGACATCAAGCCCATCCTGTGGTTCGACAGCGCCACGCCGCTCCGCAGCGGCTGGGCCTGGGGACAGTCGTACCTGCAAGGCGGCGTGACGGGTTTTGAGGCGAAAGTCGGCGCGGGCAAGCTCTACGCCTTCGGCCCGGAGATTACCTTCCGCGCCCAATCGCACGGGACGCTGAAGCTGGTGTTCAATGCGTTGTATTCTACGGGGAGTGCGGCGGCTGGCGCGGGGACGGACTGAGGGGTTGAGTTGCTTTTGTGGACGTGAGCTTCTAAAAGGAAGACCTTTCGATAAGCGAAAATTTATAAAAAAATCTGTATTTGAGCTATGCTAACCGTAAATCCACAATTTATCACTGATAAGACGGGCAATCGACTTTCTGTTATTCTTCCCATGCGAGAATTTGAATCGATCATGGAAGAGCTGGAAGAATTAGAAGATATTCGCCTGTACGATGCCGCCAAAGCTGATGCCGACGAGCCGTCTATCCTCATTGATGAGGCATTTGAAATGATCGAGGCCAACCGCCAAACGCAATCCTAGTGGCGCATCGGGTCAAAATTAAAAAACGAGCCGTCAAGCCATTACAAGACGTAAGCGAACCTTTTTATTCCAGGCTGAAAAGGTCAATCTACGGCCTTGCTCATGATCCCCGTCCTGATGGGTGCAAAAAATTAAAAGGCAGGAGCGGTTATCGCATTCGTGTGGGGGATTACCGGGTTATTTATGAAATTTACGACGACATCCTTCTCGTCGAAGTAATTGATTTAGGACATCGGAGTAATATTTACTGATGCAGCCCTTACCATTCGCCTTTTTAATGAATCATCTATGAAACACCGTCAAGACCGCAGAACCTTCATAAAGTCCGCCGCCATTACCGGCCTGGGGATTTCCTCCCTCAATTTCAAATTTGGGCAAAACCTGGCGGGCAAGCGGGTCGGCATCATCGGCCTCGATACTTCGCATAGCGTGGCTTTCACCAAAGTTCTCAACGCCGCCGAACCTGATGCGGCCTACCAGGGCTACCGCGTGGTGGCGGCCTACCCGAAGGGAAGTCCCGACATCGAGACTAGTGTGCAGCGCGTTCCCGAGTACACGGAGAGCGTGAAAAAACTGGGTGTCGAGATCGTGGACTCGATTCCGGCTTTGCTCGATAAGGTGGACGTGGTACTGCTGGAAACCAACGACGGTCGCCCACACCTGGCGCAGGCCATTCCGGTGCTGAAGGCGGGCAAGCGGCTGTTCGTGGACAAGCCCGTCGCGGGTTCGCTGGCCGACGCCGTGGCGCTGTTCGCCGCCGCCGAACGCTACAACGTGCCGCTCTTTTCGGCTTCGTCGCTACGGTACATCAAGGGCGTGGAGGGGCTGGACAAAAGCACCGTCGTGGGGGCCGACACGTTCAGTCCGGCTACGCTCGAAAAATCGCACCCCGATTTATTCTGGTACGGCATCCACGGTGTCGAGACGCTGTTCACGGTCATGGGGACAGGCTGCCAGAGTGTGCGGCGCATCCACACCGATCTGACCGACATTGTGGTCGGCACCTGGGCCGATGGCCGCGTTGGCTCTTTCCGGGGAACCCGCTCGGGCAAGCACGAGTACGGTGGGACGGTGTTCACCCAAAACGGCAACGTGGTGCTGGGACCTTACGCGGGTTATGAGCCTTTGTTGCAGGAAATCGTAAAGTTCTTCGAGAGTGGCAAGCCACCAGTTTCTCCGCAGGAAATGCTGGAAATCTACGCATTCATGGAGGCCGCCGACGAAAGCAAGCGGCAGGGCGGGGCGGCGGTGACGCTGGAAAGCGTGATGAAAAAAGCCCGGAGGAAATAGATGATACACAAAAACAATAAACCGAGGAACTACGCCTATCTGCTGGTAGGAGCACTAATTTTCCTAAGCTCCGTAGCTACGGCACAGCGTAATCCACACCCCGAACCTTTTTCTCTCAAAGAGAACGATCGGGTCGTCTTCCTCGGCAACTCGCTGCTCGAAAACGATCTGCTCTACGGCTACCTCGAACTGGCCCTGACCACGCGCTGGCCCGATCGCAACGTGACATTCCGCAACATCGGCTGGTCGGGCGATACCGTTTTCGGCGACGCCCGCAGCTACTTTACTAATCCGCCCACGCCCTACGATTTGTTGATGAAGCAAATCACCGAAGCCCAACCGACGGTGGTTTTTGTGGCTTACGGCGGCGTGGAGGCGCAGGAGGGCGAAGCTGGTTTGATGCGCTTCAAGGAGGGGCTGAATAAACTGCTCGACAAGATTGCAGAGTTGGGTGCCAAAGCTGTGCTGCTGTCACCGGTTCCGGTGCTTTCTGCCATCAATACGACCGAGCGCAACGCGATGCTGCAACGCTACGCGGAGGCCATCGCCACGGCGGCGAGCGAGCGGGGGGCGCGGTTTGTCGATGTTTTCAATCCCATTCTGGAAATCCAGAAAAAAGCTAAGATTACCGACAACGACATTCATTTGAACGAAACCGGCTATTATTATTTGGCCCTTGCGCTGGAAAAAGGCTTGGGGCTGCCCATCCGCCAAGAAAATATCTCAATTAATTTTTCAAAACAAAACGTTGCTTCATCGGCCACGGCCAAAGTGATGAATGTAGGCACGGACGACGCCAATCTGAAATTCACGCTGGATGAAAACTATCTGCCTTTACCACTTCCGAAAGAAGGCGAAAACTCCATAGAGCCGGGTCGAGTTCTGCAAATTGCTGGCTTGAAAAAGGGCTTTTACACCCTCACCGCCGACAACGACCAGGTAGCAACGGCGTCGGCAGCGCAATGGGATAAGGGCGTGAACATTACCCAAGGGCCGTCTTTTAGGCAAGCTAACCAACTACGCGACCTCATTCGGAAGAAGAACGAAATCTTTTTCCACCAATACCGTCCCCACAACCGGACGTACATCCTCGGCTTCCGGTCGTACGAGCAGGGGCGGCATGCGGAAGGTTTGCAAGAACTTGGCCTGATCGTCACCTGGCTGGAAGGGCAGATTGCTTTGCATCGGATGCCCGCGCCGCAAACGTACCAACTTAGTCCATTGAAGTGATGATGAAACTCGATGTTTCCGTAAAATCTTTTTGTAAAATCGCCGCCCTTCCGCTCGCGTTCCTCCTCTCAGCTTCGGTCAATCAAGACGACCACCGATTCAACCCCAGTACCGACCCAGAGGATGAGTTGGCCTCTTTCAAAATCCAGGACGGCTTCGAGGTGACGCTGTTCGCCGCCGAGCCGATGCTGGTTAACCCCGTGCAGATGAACTGGGACGCCGACGGGCGGCTGTGGGTGATCAGTAGCACGGCTTACCCGCACGTCAAAACGGGCGAGGAAGCCAACGACAAGATTTATGTATTGGAAGATACCGACGGCGATGGCCGGGCCGACAAGTCCACCATTTTCGCCGAGGGGCTGATGACGCCCACGGGCATCCTGCCGGGCGATGGAGGGGTGTATGTCGCCAATTCTACCGAAATCCTGCACTTCATGGATACCGACGGCGATGGCAAAGCCGACAAAAAACGCCGCATTCTGACGGGCTTCGGCGTGGCCGATACCCACCACCTGATTCATACTTTCCGCTGGGGACCGGAGGGTTCGCTGTATTTCAACCAGGCGATTTATATTTACAGCCACGTCGAGACGCCCTCGGGCGTGAAGCGCCTGGAAGGTGGCGGGGCGTGGCGGCTGCGGCCCGAAAGCCTGGAGCTGGACGTGTATGCCCGCGGCCTTATCAACCCCTGGGGCCTGCAGTTTGACCGCTGGGGGCAGTCGTTCATGACCGACGGCGCCGGTGGTGAAGGCATCAACTACGCTTTTCCGGGCGCGACCTTTGTGACCGCGCCGGGCGCCGAGCGTATCATTCGCGGCCTGAATCCCGGCCAGCCCAAACACAGCGGGTTGGAAGTGGTTTCGGGGCGGCATCTGCCGGAGTCGTGGCAGGGCAGTGTGCTTACCAACGATTTCCGGGCCAATCGTATCAACCGCTTCCAGCTTACCGAACAAGGCAGCGGCTACGCTTCGCGGCAGGTAGAAGACCTGCTGTGGACCGACGACGTGGCGTTTCGTCCGGTGGACATCAACCTCGGGCCGGACGGCGCGATCTACGTGGCCGACTGGTACAATCCGATCATCCAGCACGGCGAGGTGGATTTCTACGACCCGCGCCGCGACCACGAACACGGGCGCATCTGGCGCATAACCGCCAAGAACCTGCCTTTGGTCAAGAAACCGAATTTGACAAAGGCAAGTACCACCGAACTACTGGACGCCCTCAAACTACCCGAAGAATGGACGCGCACCCAGGCCAAGCAGACGCTGAAACTGCGTGGCGCTGAAGAAGTACTGCCCGCCCTTAAAAAGTGGCTTGCGAATCTTGACAAAAACGGAGATGACTACGAGCACCATCTACTGGAAGCCCTGTGGCTGCACCAAACGCTGAACGTGGTGAACGAGCCGCTGTTTTTGCAACTTGCCAACGCCCAAAATCCCCACGCCCGCGCAGCGGCATTGCGGACTTTGCAACTATGGTCGGATAAAATCGGCAATCTCCCGGTGCTTCTGGAAAAAGCTGTGCAGGACCCACACCCGCAGGTACGGCTGGAAGCGGTCATCGCGCTCCGCAAACTGAATACCGCCGAGGCCGCCCGCACCGCGCTGACCGTACTGGAACAGCCGATGGACGAGTTTCTGGACTTCGCCCTCTGGCAAACGACCCGCGATCTGGAACCGCTCTGGACCAAAAAGGTGAGAGACGAACCGGACTTTTTCGGTACGCCGTTGAAAACGGTTTACGCCCTGAAATCGGTCAGCAATCGCGACGCCATCGCGCAGTTGGTGCAGCTTTTTGAAAAAGACCAAATTCCCGAAGCGTACCGGAAGGACGTCCTCAACTCGCTGAGCCGCTACGGCACGCCAGGCGACCTGAGCGCTCTTTTTAACCGGGCTGTTCAGGATAATTCAGGTCAAAGCCAGCGGGTCGCGGACCAACTCTCGGCTTTGGAAGACGCCGCCCGGCAGCGGAACATCAAACCGGAAGGCAACCTAAACCGTGTCACAGATTTTACTGAAAATGCCGACGCCACCGTGGCCGCCAGCGCTATTCGGCTTATGGGCTATTGGCAACTACCCGGTATGCAAAATCGCCTGATCGATTTGGCAAAAAAGGGCGATAAAATCCGGCAGGAAGCGGCTTTGACTGCGCTGGCCGCGCAGGATAAAAAGGCGGCGGAGCAGGTTTTCGCCGATTTAGCCTCCGGCCAAAACAAAGCCGACCTGCGCCTTTTGGCCGCCGCCCGGCTAGTGCCTTTGAATCCCGGCGAAGCCGCCCGCCTCGGGAGCGATCTTTTGCGGACGCTGCCCAAAGAAGCCGACGTTTCGGACTTGTTTACTGCTTTTTTGAAAAATAGAGAGACAAGAACCGCGCTGGCCGAGGCTATCTTGGCTAAAAACATTCCTGAAAACTACGCGTTAATCGGTCGGCAACTCGTGCAGACTCAGCTACCATCC
>JBBSKK010000107.1:0-8212 GCA_038256395.1 Cytophagales bacterium
AATCAAGCCCAAATCTGCCGACGGACTTGCTCAGCCCTTCCCCCGGAGTGTTATACTGCCCAATGTAGTTTCGGACGTACTGCGGAAAGACGCCCTGGTTATCGGCCACGAACGTGTAGAAACCCAACTTTTGGTTGATCATGCCCCGGATTTCCACGCCTCGGGCCGTGAACCACAGGTTCTTACTCGTGTTGCTTTCCTTCCCGATGTAGTTGTCGCTGGCGAAGTTGACGTGCAGGTCGACGTCCTCGTTGTGGATGCTGTACAGGTCGGTGGGGTGGTTGAAAAATTTTCGCTGCTTGTCGCGATCAGGCGGGGCAAGGGAATCCAGCCGCGAGGCCAACGCCAGGCTAGAATCCGGCAGAGACGGTTCGGTGGTTAGCCATTCCCAACTGTCCTGACGCAGGTAGTCGATCGTAGCACGATCCACCGAGGTCAGGTCGGTAGTTCCCTCTTTGAGAATACTATCGGTCAGGGCTACTACAGCTCTTCGCTCGAATGGTTTCACGTTAGAATGAAAACCCTCCGAAAACTTACCGCGCTTAATTTCCAACCGGTCGATCAGGTGATAGTAGTCGTCGTTAAGCGGAATGAAGGTACTTTGTCCGAAACTGTACAAAACTCCCCACAGCAAAATCACACAACACAGTAGTACTTTTCGGGTCATTGGGTTCATGATAGCGAAGGAGCGCCTGGCCTTTTGGTCCAGAACACCCCTCACAAAGAGTGCCAAACAATCACGCTTCGGCTTGAAAAGTGCCAAAATTAGTTAATACCTACCTAATAAACGATACAGTTTCTCCTCAAAGCTTGTCCTCCCCCCGCTTTTTCCCCGTCCAAAGCCGCTCTACCCATTCTGTGTTCATTTCTTTTTATCTTTGAACAAAATTATATTTACAAATGCCCAAAGGCCAAGCACCAATAGTTTTGTCAGGCTGAGGGTCCCGGAACGCCGGCCGAAGCCCGATAGCCCCAAATATGGTTCGTATTTTCTACAAAGAAGGTCGCCTGATTAAGCGCGAAACCGACGTGCGCGAACTGGGCAAGATCGAGCACTTGCTCTGGGTGGACTTGCAGTCGCCCTCGCAGGAGGAAGAGGAATGGGTCGAGACCAAGTGCGACATCGACTTCCAAACGCCGCAGGAAATCGTGGAGATCGAAAGCAGCGCCCGGTTCTTCGAGCAGCACGACACGATCAACGCCAACTCCAACTTCCTGCAAATCAACAGTAAAGGCTACCAGACGTATCCCGTTTCGTTCATCCTGCGGAGTAACGTGCTCTTCACCTACCGCCGGGGCGACTCCAAGACCTTCGCCGATACGGTCAAGAAAATGAAGGTCAGCCCCGACACTTTCCAGACGGGCGTGGACTTCATGCTGATGCTGCTCGAAACCCGCATCGAGGCCGATGCCGACTCGCTGGAAGCCATCTCGCGCGACATCTCGTCCATCAGCAAGGATCTCATCCGTGAGCAAAAGGCGGAGCAGGAAGTGCTGATCCGCATCAGCTCGTTGCAGGAAATCACGATGATGCTGCGCGAAACCTCCATCGACAAGCAGCGCGTCCTCTCGGGCATTCTGCGCAGTCAGTACTTTCCCGAAGATCGCAAGGAACACCTGCGCATCATCCTGAAAGACATCAGTTCGCTACTGGAATACACCACTTTCAACTTCGAACGACTGGAATATTTGCAGAATACCTTCATGGGCCTTATCAACCTCGAACAGAGCCAGGTCATCAAAATCTTCACCGTCGTGACGATCATTTTCATGCCCCCCACGCTTGTAGCGGGCATTTTCGGCATGAACTTCGTGTCGCTGCCCACCTCGGGCTGGTCGTGGGGCTTTTGGGCTTCGCTGGCACTAATGCTACTTTCTTCGCTGGTGATGCTAATGTATTTCCGGAGGAAGAAGTGGATTTAGAAATTTCCCCTACCTTTGCCAAAGTTTTTGGTGCCTGATGCTTTTTCAAGAGAGCTTTCAAGGCTGAAAAGGGAATCCCGTGCAAACCGGGAGCTGTCCCCGCAACTGTAAGTCTCAATACAATAATAGCTGGTTCGATCCACTTGCCACTGCATTTTTTACGATGCGGGAAGGCCCGGAACCCGCGAGACGAGTCAGGAGACCTGCCAAGGATGATTCGCTGTTCTGGTTTTCGGAGGAAAGACCAGGGGGGCGTTGCCTGAATAGTAGCAGGGCAATGACTTTATTGATTTCTTTCATGTTTTTACGTGCGGTAAGACGGGCTTCCAGCCCATACCACATCTTGTTGGCCTTGGTCATCAGCACTACTGCTTTCGCGCAGCGCGATACCATTACGCTGGAACCCGTGACGGTGGTGGGCTTTGCGCCCGAGCGGTTCATGGCGGGGTTGAAAATCCAGCGCCTGGACTCGGCGTCGCTGCGGCAGTTCCGGTTTCAGAACATCGGCGACCTGCTGGCGTTCAACACGCCGCTGGCGTTCAAGAACTACGGGCCGGGGCGGCTGAGTACCGTGTCGTTTCGGGGGACGTCGGCCCAGCATACGGCGGTGCTGTGGAACGGACTGAATATCAATCAGCCCAATCTGGGCCAAACCGACTTCTCCACGCTACCCGTGGCGGGCTTCGACCGACTTTCAGTGCAGTACGGCTCTTCGGCCAGCGCGGTGGGGACCGACGCCGTGGGCGGGAGTATTTTGCTGCAAAGCGGCGGCGCGCAGCCTGGGGGCATCCGACTACTGATAGGACGTCGGCAGGCGAGTTTTGGCAACCAGCAGACGCAGGTCGGGGCCAGCTATGGCGCAAAAGTTGGCGACGCGCGGCACTTTTCGGGCAAGACGCTCTACTACGATGGCCGTATGAAGAACAATTATCCCTATACCGAGCGACGCGGGTACTACGTAGAGCCTTCCACCGCCGAGCAGCGGGGATTCGTGCAGGATTTTGTTTTGGCCGGGAAAAAGGGTCGCCAACTTTCGGCGCACCTGTGGCTGACCGACAACGGCAGTACCTTGACACCCGAAAACCCCGACGCCCGCCAACTCACCCGCACCCAGTCGCGCCGCGCGATGGTGCAGTACCAAACGCCCACCTGGACCTGGCGCACCGCCTTCACCCGCGATCTGATCGACTTCGGCGCGGGCGATTATTCCGAGCTCGATCACACCGCCACCGACCGCTTTCTGACCCATCTTGAAAAAGAAATGGCCTGGACGCTGGGCAGCGGCGGTACAAAAGTGAACCTGCGGGTGGGCGGCGAAGTGGCGCACTACCGCACCCGCGTAGATGACTACACCAATCCCTTCATCACCGAAAACCGCGCCGATCTTTTTGCGCTCAGCCGCTGGCAGTTCGGGCCGCGCTGGCTGGTGTCGGCCAATGTGCGGCAAGCCTTTGTGACCCGCTACAATCCACCGCTCACACCCTCGTTGGGCGCGGAATACCGCTTGATCGACCGAGACGAATACTGCCTGACCGCCGAAGGCGCCGTGGGTCGCAGCTACCGCGTCCCGACGCTGAACGAGCGCTACTGGAAGACGCTCGGCAACCCGGAGATCCGCCCCGAAAGCGGCTTTAACAAGGAACTGGGGCTGGGAGCCAAATGGCAACCCGCCACCGCGCAGCAGGTCACGGCCTCGCTCACGGCCTACCACAACCGCGTGGACGACTGGACATACTGGAATCCCGACCGCAACTACCGCGTCGAGAACCTGCAACTCGTCGTGGCGCGGGGCGTGGAAGCCCAGGCGCAGTGGCGGGCGACGTTCCCGGTCTGGCAAACCGGGGCCACGTTGGGCTACGCGCTCAACCGCTCTTCCCAGGAACGCGCGTACAACGCCTACTCCGGGGCCATCGTTGGTAAACAATTGGTGTACGTCCCTGTGCATCAGGGAACTTTCAGTGCCTACGCGCAACGGGGCATTCTTCGCTTTACGACCCAAGTCCGCGGCCAAACGCGGAGTTTTACTACTTTCGATAATTCAAGAGATTTGCCCGGCTATGTGCTGGTCAATTTGTTAGCCGAAGCCACATGGCAGCGGGGCCGCTGGCGGGCCGACTTGCAGGCGCAGGCCACTAATATTTTTGATGCCCTTTATTTAAACATTGGCCAGAACGCCATGCCGGGGCGCAGTTTTTCGTTGAATCTTTTACTTACTTATAATTCTGAATCAAGATGAAAAAGCAGATTTTCAAAGTGTTAAGCGTAGTGCTGTTGGTGGGATCGTTGAACGCCTGCCGGGAAAAAGAACCCGAACCCGAAGTGTATGAACTGGGCGTGATGGTATTGAACTCCGGCAATTTTTTCGACAACAATGGAAGCGTTTCCTTTTTCAAGCGGGAAAAAAATGATCCGATCGTTGATCTTTTCGAAAAAGAAAATAGTCGCACTTTCAAAGGCGGCGTACAAGGCTACGCCGAAACGGGCGAGCATACCCTCATTTTGGTGGACAACGACAAGGCGGGCCTGGACAAAGTGGAAATCGTCAACCTCGGCAAATGGACTTCGGAGGCTTCCCTGGGTGCGCCCGACATTGAGAACCCCCGGGCGGTGATTGGAATTAGTCCTACCAAAGCCTACGTGTCATGTTACGGGACTACCGGGATTTATCCCAACTACTTCGCGAACCCCGGCTACGTGGCGGTGATCGACCTTAGTACCATGAAAGTGGTTAAGAAAATACCCGCCCCGAAAGGCGCGGAGAAGATGGTGAAAATTGGCAATGATGTCTATCTGGGCAACGCCAGCGGCGCGGATGAACTACTGGTGATTGACGCCGCCACGGACGTCGTAAAGCGCACTTTAAAAGTTGGAGCCGGACCCGCCCCTATTTCCCCCGACGTCAACGGTAAGTTATGGGTACAAACAGGTTTTTCGGTCGTACGACTGAATCCTAAGACGGATCAAGTCGAGACTAAGATGCGCGTGGGAACCGATTCTCGCAAGTCGCCTTCTCTGTTCTCGGTCAGGCCGGATGGCAAGGGATTTTATTATCTCTATTCCTACTACGACGCCGCGAGCAATTCGAGCAAAGGCGAAACGCACTACTTCGATATCGATGCCACCTCGATTTCCGGCGACAAGCCCATAATCAATAGATACTTTACGGGCCTGGGCATCGATCCGCTGCAGGGGCTGATTTATGGCGGCGTGACGCCTTCTTACAAGCAGGCGGGTTACGTGGTGCGTTACCGCCCCAACGGTGAAAAACTGGATTCCATCCAAGTCGGCATCGCGCCTTCGGGCTTTTTCTTTAAATAAAATAATGGCCGAAACACTCGCCCTCCCCACGACTACCGACCGCGCCGAATTGTACGACGCGCTGTACCCTCAAATCGAAGCCCTCGTCGCCTCCGAAAGCGACCTGACCGCCAACCTCGCTAACGTGGCGGCGGCGCTGAAAGAAGCATTTGGCTTCTTTTGGGTGGGATTTTATATGGTCAAAGAAGGCCAACTCATCCTCGGTCCTTTCCAGGGGCCGATTGCCTGCACCCGGATTCCCTTTCATAAAGGCGTCTGCGGGGCTTGTTACACGCGGCGAGAAACGATCATCGTGCCGGATGTGGAACAATTTCCCGGCCACATCGTCTGCAGCTCGGCTTCGAAGTCCGAGATCGTCGTTCCCGTTTTCCGGCTGAACGGCACGGTGGCCTTGGTACTCGACGTGGACAGCGATCGGCTGGACGACTTTGGCGCAGCCGACCAAGTCGGCTTGGAGCGGCTAATGCAGCTAATTGCAAGGAAGTTATGAGTTAGGAATTCGTTCCACAAATCGACTCCTCAACCTTGATAAGTTTGGGGAAATCCGTTCGCTATACGTCGTAGAAGTTTTAGGTTTTGGGTAAAATCAAAGGTTGGTACAGTATTTTTTGCTCTTCCAGGGTAATTGATTAACCTTTTAAATTTAAAACCTGAAAACTAAAACACGTGAATTTCATCAAAGCAGGAACTGAAGCTAACGGCAACGATATTGAACTCTTTTACCAGGACCTGGGAACGGGTGATCCCGTGGTTCTCATCCACGGCTGGCCCCTCAGCAGCGCCATGTGGGACTACCAACTGGCCGAACTTCCCAAGCATAACCTGCGCGTCATTGCGTACGACCGCCGAGGCTTCGGACAATCATCAAAACCCTTCGAGGGCTACGATTACGATACCTTCGCCGATGACCTAAAAGCGGTGCTGGATGGGCTGGACCTACAAAATGTAACGTTGGTGGGTATGTCGATGGGCGGCGGCGAAGTGGCCCGCTATATGGGTCGCCACGGCGGCGCGCGGGTGTCGAAGGTAGTTTTCCTGAGTGCCGTGACACCCTATATGCTCAAAACCGAGGACAATCCCGACGGCGTAAGCCACAAGGTGTTCGACGACATGAAGGAGAATCTCAGTAAAGATCGTGCAGCCTTTTTACAGGATTTCAGCACGCAGTTCTACGGCGTGTCGCTCCTCAGTCAGCCCGTGAGCCAGGCGCACATGGATGGTGACTTTATCCGCACCTACCAGGCGTCGCACAAGGCAACGATCGACTGTGTGGATGCCTTTGCGGCCACGGATTTTCGCCAGGATTTGACTACGATCAAAGTTCCGACGCTCATTATCCACGGCACGGGCGATAAGGTAGTACCCATCGAGGCTTCGGCCGAGCGTACGGCCACTGCTATTCCGCACGCTGAATTCCTTCAGTATGACGGTGCCCCGCACGGTTTGTTTGTGTCAGAAAAAGACCGCCTGACGAGCGACCTGATCGACTTCATTAAGCTCGACTTCGTTCAGCAAACAGCGAAGGATGCCACTCCCAAAGCTGCCAGATCGTTGGACGATGCAATGACCACGCAAGTAATTATTTGACCGCTTATTTAACGATGCTGCCACAGTAGGGGTTGGTGCTGTGACCAATTTTGCAAAAATCCAACTCCAAATATTCACTTCATTGACAAACACTTTTTAAATTTCTTAATAATGAAAAAGTCAATTATGCTGGCCGCACTGCTGGCCGGAGCTACGCTGGGAGTAAACGCACAAAGCACGACTCCCACCACGACAAACAATCAGACAACGCGCAACGGTACGACGACTACCGCCCAGGGAACCAACACAGCCAACCGTCCGTACCAAAGCCAGACGAACTACAACACGCTGAATGAGTCCAGGGTGCCTCAGAACATCCGGGATACCTACGGGTCGAGCTATAATGGTGCTACAGGTGCCAAGTGGGAAGGCAATGATACTGGCTATCGCAGTACCTTTAAGCACAGCGGCAAGGACATGTCCGTTACTTACGACAAGAACGGCAAGATGATGGAATCCCGCACGGGCATGAGGATGACGGATTTCCCGCAGTCGGTGCAAAACTCGATGAAAGGTAAGAATGCCACCATGCCCTACGAGGTGAAGCGGGGCAACGACACCTACTACTCGGCTAAGGTCGGTGGTAAGGATATGTATTACGACAAAAACGGTAAGTCCGTGGACATGGGTTCGATGAACAACAAATCCATGAACAACCCGAGAAAGCAGTAGCAAGAACCGCCAGTTGCAAACTGGCGGTAGCATCTGTTTTTTTTAGAAATGCCCGGCAACCGCCGGGCGTTTTTTTATGCCTTACACTTTGTCCGCCAATCCCAGTAAAAAGGCGAATTCCCGCGCGATGTCGTGCAGTTTCTTGAACCGTCCCGACGCGCCACCGTGGCCCGTTTTCATGTCGCAGTGCAGAAGCACGAGGTTATCGTCGGTTTTGAGTTCACGGAGTTTGACCACCCACTTGGCGGGTTCCCAATACTGCACCTGCGAGTCGTGCAGGCCCGTGGTGACGAGCAGATTGGGATAATCCTGCGCCGTCACATTGTCGTAGGGTGAGTACGACTTCATGTATTTATAAAAACTCTCCTCGTTCGGGTTGCCCCACTCCTCGTACTCGCCCGTGGTGAGCGGGATGGTGTCGTCGAGCATCGTCGTCACCACGTCCACGAAGGGTACCTGCGCCACCATGCCATGATAGAGGTCGGGTCGCAGGTTGGCGACCGCGCCCATCAGCAGACCGCCCGCGCTGCCGCCCATCGCGTATAGACTGCCGGGTGAGGTCCATTTTTCATTAATCAAAAACTCGGCGCAATCGATGAAGTCGGTGAAGGTGTTGAGCTTGCGCAGCAGACGCCCGCTGTCGTACCAGGCGCGGCCCATTTCCTGGCCGCCCCGGATATGGCAGAGGGCAAAGGCAAAACCCCGGTCGAGC
>JBBSKK010000108.1:0-8187 GCA_038256395.1 Cytophagales bacterium
ATTCAGGTTGAATGTTCCTGCCAAATTTGAACGATTTTTTCCAAAAAAGCAAAGACCTCACTCCATCTCCCTCAGCACAATCCCCACCGCTTCCCGAATCTCCGCTTCCGAAATCGTCAGCGGTGGGGCGATCCGCATGGAATTATCGCAGAACAAAAACCAATCCGTAATTACGCCCGCCTGAATGCAACGGTCGATGGCGGGCTTCAAAACCGCGAAGGATTCCATTTCGGCGGCGAGCATCAGACCCTGGCCGCGTACTTCTTTGATTTTGGGATGAACGAGCAGGGATTTTATCAAGGCTCCCTTGGCGTGGGCGTTCTCCGCCAGTTTTTGGGAGCGGATGACCCGCAAAGTCGCCAGCGAAGCCGCGCAGCAAACCGGGTGTCCGCCGAAGGTGGTAATGTGGCCCAGGATAGGATTATTCCGGAAAACGGCCATGAGTTGGGTGGAGGCCATGAACGCACCAATCGGCATTCCGCCACCCATGCCCTTAGCGCTGAGCAGAACATCGGGATAAACGTCCACACCTTCAAAGGCCCAAAAATGACCTGTGCGGCCAAAGCCCGTCTGGATTTCGTCGAAGATGAGCAAGGCACCCACTTCCGAGCAGCGCTGGCGCAGCGCTTTGAAATAGTCGGCGGCAGGAATCCGCACGCCCGACTCGCCACCTATGACTTCTATAATAACCGCCGCTGTCCGGCAGGTGATTTGCTCTAAATCAGGCAAGTGGCCATGCCGAATTTGTTTAACGCCGGGCAAAAGGGGGCGGAAATTTCTTTTGAAAAACTCGGCCCCCGAAATACTCAGCGCGCCCTGCGTGGCCCCGTGGTAGGCGTCGAAACAGGAAAT
This sequence comes from Cytophagales bacterium, assembly GCA_038256395.1. GTDB lineage: Bacteria > Bacteroidota > Bacteroidia > Cytophagales > Spirosomataceae > Persicitalea. The sequence goes on from JBBSKK010000108.1 coordinate 853, forward strand.
GAATTCGGAACGTCCGGTGAAGCGCTTGGCCAGCTTCATCGCGCCTTCCACCGCTTCGGTGCCGGAGTTGGTAAAATACACGGAGTCGATCAGCCCGAAAGGGGAGGGGGATTCGTAACTCAAGGCCAGCGTTTCGACCAAAGCCTCGGCCAGCTTCACCTGCGGACTCTGCACAAACTCGCCATACACCATCAGGTGCATGTATTTGTGGAGTTGGTCGTGAATGGCCGCCAGCACCTCGGGATGGCGGTGGCCCACGTTACTCACCGCGATGCCGGAAATCAGGTCAAAGTACCGCCTGCCGTCGGAACCATACAGAAAAACGCCCTCGGCGCGGTCGATTTCGAGGGCGAGGGGAAAGTCGGAAGTCTGCGCGAGGTGGTCAAAAAAAAGCTGCCGCTGACTGAGGTGCATCGAGGTAGTGCTTATTTCATAATAAATACACCCCACTCCTCAGAGGAGAGGGGCCGGGGGTGAGGTGAAAAAGAATCAATTCTCGTAAAACGCCGAACTCCCCCCCACCCAGGTAAAGTCCTTATTAAACCTCACGCCAATCATCTCACCACGGCTCAACCGGCTGAGGCTGGTCAGCAGTTGGGGGCGCGGCGCGTCGTCCGGCCAAATGTAGAGCATCCTGATTTCGCACTTCACCAGTCCGTCGGGAGCCTGAATAATAGGCTCGTAGCTGACTTTTTTCTGCAAAATATAGTTTTCGGGGTCGGCAATCTTATCTAATTCCTCCCGCTCAACGTGCAGTTGGACGCCCGTGCCGGCGAAGGAAAAGAGGGGTTTCAGCACGTACTTTTCCAGGTCATCGGGAAAATCGCCCTTGTAATCGCTCAGAAACGTGGTTTCGGGAACGTAGGGACTGTCCAGCAGCGGCAGCGTAAACTTGCTGATGCGAAAAAACCAGTTGGGATGCCCAACCCAGGTCACGTCCATGTCGTCGGTGAAGACGTAATCGCTTTTCAAGTCGGGGAAATTGGTCAGGTCCTCGAAAATGAGGCGGTTGTAAATGCGCTTGACCTGAATCTTCCGCCCGTCTTGCTCGTAAAAAAGCTTGCGGCCTTCTTTGATGAGGTCAGTGTAACAAACCGCCTTCACGCCCAGCATCTGCTCGGTGACGGCAAAGTCCACGCGGGTCTTTTGCTGTTTGGGATAGATTTCCAACAGAATGACATTCTCGGGTTCTTCGCCACCGACAATCAAATCCTGCAAAGCCTCCATGTATTCCTCGTAGTTTTCGACGCCAAAAGCGTAGTTGAACGAGTCGGGAATCGGAAAGTGAAATTTGAACAATTCCGATAAGTAAGCTTGGTACGCCATAAGCGACGGAAAGCCCTGCAACTCGATGAGTTGTGGTTCGAGTTCGCCGTTTTCGTCTTTGCAAATGGCAAAGTCGATGGCCAGGAAAGAGGTGTGTTCGTTCTCGTTGGGTACCCGCTGCGCCGCCGGAATGGCCCGATCGGTTTTTTCCTTAAAATCGTCGGCCACAATGACATCGATAAAGCTTTCGCAGGCTTCGATTAGCTTATTTTTCAAAGCCAGCGGCACGAAGACCGGGCTTTCGGCTAAGCGAAAATCGAGTTCTTTAGGGAAATCTTCCTCGATGGAAGCCAGAAGATTTTGGTACAAATCTTCACTAAACGCCTCGTTGTAGATTTTTCGGGCGGCTGAATGCATAGGGCGGGAAAATTAAAGTCGGAAATTAGGCGGGCTGCAAATCCAACACGCGACTCGCGGCGAGTTTCAGGAAGTTTGGTAGGATGGTATTCTCCGTCAACAGGATTTTATCGGGATCGTTCAGGTGCGCGATCATCTGGTAGTAGTGTTCCTCACCGTAGTTTTTGATGATCGTCGCCTTTTTATCTTCCTTCTGAAAATGCCGCAACATTCCTTCGGCGTCGGCCTCAGGGTGAAACTGCGTGCCGAAAATTTCGTTGGAAAAGCGAATCGCCATAATGGCCCGCTCCAAGGGCACGTGCGGACGGATTTTCTCCATGCCCATGATCTTGGCACCCATTTGTTCCAAAACAAAATTATCCGGCTCAATCACTTGGTAATCGCGTGAATCCACGGCCCAAAAAGGGTCTTGTAGTCCTTCAAAGAAAGGCTCCCGCATGGCGACGCGGGTTTTGTGAATGGGAAAAATGCCGAAAGAATTCTTCCGCCGCTTGCAGACGTGGCCGATTTCCCAATGTACACAGGCCAATTGGAACGAATGGCAAATCAGGAAAAGGTGCTTCTTGGTGCGGTTGTGGTGGTTGCGGTTGAACTTGTAGAGAGAATCGAGAAATTTAAAGAACCGCTTTTCCCAGAGTTTACCTTCCGGCTTGGGACTACCCGGTCCGCCCGAAGAAATGTAGATATCGAAACTTAGGTCGGGTACGGCGTTTTCTTGCCGGACGTCAAATATCTGGCAGTCGATGTCCTGAGCTTCTTCCGTGGAAAAATCATTGACTATTTTCTTAATACAGCGCATTCCTTCGTTCTGGAAACCATTATTCATGTCCAGAATGGCAATGCGTAGTTTTTTCGGTGGTGTCAAATTCATTTTGTTAATCTCAAAAATTGGCGTTGTTAAGTTTAATGGACTGGATTGGTAAAGTGCAACTTGAAATATTGATTGACAGATAATTAAGAATTGTCAACTGTCAATTGTCCATTATCCATTGATTAACTAAGCAACCCCGATCTTAGTTTCCTGGACGATGAAATCCACCACGGCGTTCATGTCATTACCGGATTTCTCGTATACCGCCAATTGACGATCGGCGCCGGAGCCGTTTTCCAAAATCCAATGGACGTGCTCCACTTCCTTGCGGCTGCCGAGTTCGTCCACCACGTCATCGATGAAATCCAGGAGTTCGCCCATGAGTTTGCGGAACTCCACTTCTTCCTGAATACCGAAGTCGATCAGCTTGCTTTCGATGCCAAAGCGGGCGGCCCGCCACTTGTTTTCGTTGATAAGGTTGCGACGGTAGGGTCGAAAATTGAGGTTTTGGCGTTGAAGCTTGTAGATTTTTACTACCAAAGCCTGACAAATAGCAGCCAGGCAAAGTGTCTCCTCAACCCGCATCGGCACGTCGCAAATCCTGAACTCTATTGTATTGAAGAATGGGTGTACCCGGATGTCCCACCAAATCTTTTTGGCGTTGTCGATGCACTTGGTCTTGATGAGCAGGTTGATGTACTCGTCGTACTCGCTGGCGCTGGCGAAGAAATCGGGAATGCCGGTGCGCGGAAATTTGTCGAACACCTTGGAGCGGTACGACTTGAAACCCGTATTCCGCCCGCACCAGAAGGGCGAGTTGGTGGACAAGGCGTAAATATGCGGCAGGAAGTACCGCACCGCGTTCATAATCGCGATTCCCTCGTTGCGGTTGAGAATGCCCACGTGGACGTGCAGCCCGAAAATCAGGTTGCCCCGCGCCACGTCGCGCATTTCATCGATCAATTCGTCGTAGCGCGGGTCGTTGGTGATGAGCTGATCCACCCAGTCGGCGAAGGGGTGCGTCCCGGCGGCGGCCACGTGCAGGTCTTGCTCAGCGGCCAGGTCGTGGATCATTTTTCGGAGGTAGGTCACCTCCTCGCGGGCCTCGTGGATATCGTGGCAGATGTTGGTACCTACCTCCACCATCGCCTGGTGCATCTCGGCCTTCACCCGCTCTTTCAATATGATTTTACCGTCCTCGACCAGCTTCGACATGTGCGAGCGCAGGTTGCGGGTCACGGGGTCGATGGTCTGGAACTCTTCCTCGATGCCGAGGGTGAATACGCGTTTGGTCATTAGTGGAGTCTATGAGTTTAAAGTTTATGAGTTCATGAGTTTAAAGTTTAAAGTGTGGGAAATGAAATATTCGGCTCACAACAACACGTTGAACTTTAAACTCATGAACTTTAAACTTATTTCTTTGCTGCTTTCAAGGGAGAACCTTTCTTAGCGGGTGCCTCCTTCATCATGTCGGCCACGGGGATTTGGTTGGTGGCGGATTTCATGAACGCACCCCAAGTTAGGTTATTCATGCCTTCTTTGTGGTTTTGGGCGCGTTCGATGGCCATGTTGGCGGCGGCTTCCACCACCCAGTCGAAATTTTTCTGGCCCACGGAATGGATGTCGGCGTCGGGAGCGGGGTTGCAGAAGTCGATGGCGATGGGGATGCCGTCGCGTACGGCGAATTCCACCGTGTTGAAGTCGTAGCCGAGGGCTTTGTTCAGCCGCAGGGTGTAATCGTGAATCACTTTCAGGAGCTTCTCACCCGCTTCGCCCTTGGTGTTCATTTCCGGTGTGTAGCGCTCGTGGAAAGGATTGCGCGGCTCGTAAGGCATGATGAGAACGTCTTTCTGACCAATGCAGTAGCAGCGGAAATAGTCGTCGAACTCGATTTCTTCCTGCAACATCATCACCAATTGGCCGGTTTCACCGTGCTTGTGCCACAGATCCTCGGGGTTGTTGACTTTGTAAACGCTTTTCCAGCCACCACCCGAGTGGGGCTTCATGTAAGCCGGAAAGCCGATATACCCGAACATTTGCTCCCAGGCCAGCGGCGATTTTAGGTTACGGAAGGAAACATCATGCGTATCGGTCGGACGCTCGTGCGAGGGGAGAAGTACCGTCTTGGGTACGGGGACGCCAATTTTTTCGGCCAGGCAGTTATTGAAAAACTTCTCGTCGGCGCTCCACCAAAATGGGTTGTTGATGACCGCCGTACCGCAGAGGGCGGCGTTTTTCAAATAAGCCTTATAAAAAGGAACATCCTGCGAAATGCGGTCGATGATGACTGCGTAATCCGTAGGATCGGCCTGTTTGACCTGTTCGATGGAGACGCCCTCCGCCCGGATACCTTCAATATTTTTTTCGTTGATTCGATTCACAAAGGCCTGGGGAAAAGTATTTTCCATGCCATAGAGTATGCCAATTTTCTTCATAGGTTTGGTTTGGTTGCTTGGTAAGCGAAGTTAGTGTTTCATTTTCGACAAATATTCAGGAAACATTCTATGCCACAACGGCCAGTCGTGCAGTTCCCAGCCTCTAATATCGGACCAATGGTTGATTCCTTTATTGTTCAGGATGCGCGACATAGTCAGGTTGGCGTTCAGGCAAATGTCCCATTCCGACGAACCCAGCACAATTTTCATGTGGTTGTAGCGCCAGCCCTGCTCGTTAGGAATATAATCGATGGGATTGTTGAAATAAACATTGTCGTCGTAGTACCCGCCCATGAAAGACCGGATGTCGAACGCCCCGCTCATAGTGATGAGGTAAGCCACTTGCTCGGGATGGCGGAAGGCGAAATTGAAGGCGTGGTAGCCGCCAAAACTGCACCCGGCCACCCCAATCTTATCCACGCTGCACTCGCGCTGAATATAGGGCACCAGTTCGTTGGTCAAAAACTTATCGTACTGAATGTGGTTGAGTACTTTCTGGGGCGGCGTGAGGTGGCGTCCGTACCAGGATTCCTTGTCAACGCTGTCGATGCAATAGATTTTGTATTGCCCCGATTCCACCAGTCCCCGCACCGAGTCGATGAGGCCCATACCTTTGGCCTGGTGATGATCGCCCAATGTGGTGGGGAAAATCAAGATCGGGTAGCCCCAATGCCCGTACACCAGCATGTCGATCGAGCGGCCCAGATGATGGGAATAATAACTTATATGGTTTTCTTGCAAGATGTTTTAGGATTTCGTGTGGGCTTTTGGGCTATTTCACCAATATTGTTGCAAATCTAATCATAGTTTGTAAAATTAACGGCCCCGTTTTTTGTAATACCTTTTGTATATCTGTTTGTGAATCTACCTTCTACCGCTGAAAAGACCTCAATTTCTGCCCCTCTTCCCAGAGAAATCCGGCTTCATTCCACCCATCTAAAGCGAATGGTGAAATTGACTTTCCTGCAGCCACAGAATTCAGCAGTCAACGTTCCGATGTCGGTTTTGCTGGTCTTCGACGGGCAGGACTTTCCCGCCTTACGCATGAAGAAAACGCTGGCCGAACTTGCCGAGGCCCAGCCTCAAAAGCCGTTGCTGGTAGTCGGCGTTCACGCCAATAAAGACCGAATTTACGAATATGGCATTGCCTCGCAGCCCGATTACGCCTACCGGGGCAATAAAGCCGCCAATACGACCCAGTTCGTAATAGATGAGTTGATTCCCTATCTCAAAGCCAATTTTAAACTTTCAGAAAATCGGGGAGACTGGACGATTGCAGGATTTTCGCTGAGCGGATTGATGGCGTTGGACATCGCCTGGCACCATGCCGAGCAGTTCTCGAGAGTGGGCGTGTTTAGCGGCTCCTTCTGGTGGCGACAACGCGCCCTCGACGATGATTATGACGAAAGCGACCGCATCATGCACAACCTGATCCGCCACACGCCCGGTCAGCCGCCGCTCAAATTCTGGTTTCAAACGGGTACCCGCGACGAGGAGGCCGACCGCGACAACGACGGTATTATCGACTCCATCGACGACACGCTGGATTTGATTGCTGAGTTGGAACGGAAAGGCTTTAAATGGGGGAAAGACCTTGTTTACGAAGAGGTGCAGGAAGGGGAGCATCATCCCGCTACCTGGGCTAAGGTTTTTCCTGCTTTCTTGCGCTGGGCCATGAACAAATAATTTTTTTAATCCAAACCAACCTGAACCATGAAACCATTTTTCCTTTTCCTTTTCCTAAGTTCTTGGACGCTCTCGGTTTTTGCCCAAAGCGTGGGCCGTTTTGAGGTCGACCTCCCGACTTTTGCCAAAACGTCCACTCTGGATGGCCGATTGCTGCTTTTCCTATCGACCAAAGAAGGGGCCGAACCCCGCTTTCAAATTAGCGACGAGGTGGATTCCCAGCAGATGTTCGGCATGGACGTGGAGGGCGTCCGTCCCGGTCAGGGCGTGACGTTCGACATGAATTCCGCCGGTTATCCCAAGGCTGCATTCTCGGAAATTCCGGCGGGCGAGTACTTCGTCCAGGTCTTGCTGCACGAATACGAAACCTTCAAGCGCGGCGACGGCAAGACCGTCAAGCTGCCGATGGACCGGGGCGAAGGGCAAAACTGGCGCACCGCGCCGGGAAACACTTATTCCAAACCCATCAAAATTCGCTTCGATCCCAAATCCAGCAAAACGATCAAACTTAAACTCGACCAGGTCAATCCCGAGTTGGGCAACCCGGCCAAGAAGCAGACGAAGTACATCAAGTACATCAAAATCAAATCGGAGAAATTGAGCAAATTCTGGGGGCGCGATATGCACCTGGCGGCCTGGGTGCTACTGCCCGAAGGCTTCGACGAACACCCCGAGGCCAAATACCCGCTTTGCCTTTTCCACGGTCACTTTCCTGAGGAG
>JBBSKK010000109.1:0-8173 GCA_038256395.1 Cytophagales bacterium
CAACTACTCCCGCGCTGCTCCCAATATGTACGCCCTGAACAACCCCTACTTCGTGATGACTTACGCCGAGTCTGAACTACTTCGTGCCGAGGCCATCGAGCGCGGCTGGGCTACTGGGTCCGCGAAAGACGCTTTCGATAAGGGAGTGCAAGCAGGCGTGTTGCAGGTGAACGCTTATTCGGGAGCCATTACACCGGCACAGGCTGCCGACTATCTGTCGGCCAACCCATACCCGGCAGGAGGTACCTTGGCCGACAAAATGAAGGCTATTCACACAGAAATGTGGCTCATTAATGGCTCGGTGCTCAACCACATCGAGGCTTGGTCTAACTGGCGGCGCACGGGCTACCCCGTATTGACGCCCGTCAACTACCCCGGTAACGAAACCGGCGGCACTATCCCCCGCCGTCTGCGTTACCCGCAAAGTGAGGCCGGCGTGAACCCGAACCTCAATGAGGCGATTACCCGTCAAGGGCCCGATGTGTTTACAACCCGCGTGTGGTGGGATAAGCAGTAGAGTTCTTTTTTCATTGTTTTAAAAAGACGCCCCGACTTGCGAGTGGGGGCGTCTTTTATATTTTGTAATTTGCCAAAAACTTTTATTTCAATGAACAGGAAGTGGGCGCTCTTAATGGTGATGGGGTTTGTTTTTGGTTGTAAAGCCGAAAATTCAAACAGTATTTTCAAGCTACTTTCCGAGCAAGACACCGGAATCGACTTTGTCAACGCCATTCAGGAAACTGAGAAAGACAACGTCCTCAACTACGAGTACTTCTACAACGGCGGTGGCGTGGCGGCGGGCGACTTCGACAACGACGGCCTCACTGACCTGTACTTCACAGCCAACCAAGGAGCGGACAAGCTATACCTCAATAAAGGACAGCTCCAATTCGAGGACGTCACCGCGCGGTCGGGCATCACCTGGAACGGCGAGTGGAAAACGGGCGTGACCGTCGTGGACCTCAACGCCGACGGCTGGCTGGATATCTACGTGTCCGTGTCGGGGAATGTCGACAATCCCACTCTGCGGAAGAATAAGCTTTATATCAATAATAAAGACCTCACTTTTAGTGAAAAAGCGGCGGACTACAACCTCGACCTCGCCACCTTCACTACCCAAACCGCTTTCTTCGACTACGACCGCGATGGCGACCTCGACGCCTACGTGCTGAACCACAACGTCGAGGATTTCAACCGCTTCGACGTGCAGGCTGTCCACGCCATGCGCGACACGCTGGCGGGCGACCGCCTGATGCGCAACGATGGCGGCAAGTTCACCGACGTGAGCGCGACGGCGGGCATCAAGGGCAATCCCATCGGCTTCGGCCTGGGCATTCACGTGGCCGACCTGAACGGCGACGGCTGGCCGGATATTTACGTCTCCAACGATTACATCGAGAGCGATTATTTTTATGTTAATAATCAGGACGGCACTTTCTCGGATGTCATCGACCAAACCACGGGCCACACCAGCTACTTCTCGATGGGCAACGACATCGGCGACATTAACAACGATTTGCTGCCCGACATCGTGACCACCGATATGCTGCCCGAAGATAACAGGCGGCAGAAACTCCTCTTCGGACCCGACCGCTACGAGGCTTACCTGTCCATGCTGCGCAACGGCTTCCATCCCGAGATCATGCGCAATATGCTGCAAGTCAACAACGGCGATGGCACGTTTAGCGAGGTGGGGCAAGTGGCGGGCGTGTCGAACACTGACTGGAGTTGGTCGCCGCTGCTGGCCGATTTCGACAACGACGGCTTTCAGGATATGTTCGTGACCAATGGCTACCTGCGCGACTATACCAACATGGATTTCATGAAGTACTACGCCGACGAGCGGCAGAATAATGCGCAGGATGTGAGCGCGATCATCGCCCAAATGCCTTCCACCAAAACGCCGAACTACATTTTCCGAAACAACCAAAACCTGACCTTCACCAACCAGCAAGCTGCCTGGGGCTTCGACACGCCCGTTATTTCGAACGGGGCCGTGTCGGTGGATTTGGACAACGACGGTGACCTGGAAATCGTGACCAACAACATCAACGAACGTGCTTACCTCTACCAAAACCTCAGCCGGGAAGAAGAAAAAGGACATTTCCTATCGGTTGATCCAGGTGCTACGCCCGGTCAAAGTGCCATTGGGGCCAAAGTGTATGCCTACGCCGATTCACTCCGCCAATACCGCTCCCTTACACCTACGCACGGTTTCCAGAGCAGCGTCGCCGCACCGCTGCATTTTGGTTTAGGTGGCAAAACCAAGTTGGATAGTTTGATAATTGTCTGGCCCGATGGGAAAGCTCAAAAGGCGACAAACGTGGACGCCGACCAGCTTTTAAAAATAAAGTACGCGCCGAACTACGCGGGCGAGTTCCAACCCATTCCTACGACCAAGCCGCTGTTCACGCTTACTCAAACCATCTCTGAACACCAGCAACAGCCGCTGAACGATTTCAACCGCCAATTGCTGCTGCTGCATATGTACTCTTACCAAGGCCCGCGTATTGCCAAGGGCGACGTAAACGGAGATGGCCTGGAAGACTTGTATTTGGGCGGAGGAAAAGGCCAGCCGGGGCAGCTTTGGCTACAACAGAAAAACGGAGATTTTGTCCGAAAACCGCAACCCGTTTTCCAGCAAAACGAGTTGGCCACCGATACCGACGCCGTCTTTTTCGATGCCGATGGCGATGGCGATCCCGACTTGTACGTCACCAGCGGTGGCTACGAGTATTTGCCTAACGATCTGATGCTGCAAAATCGGCTCTACAAAAACGATGGCAAAGGCAACTTCACCAAGGACTACGAAGCCCTTGATAGCGGCAATTTTTCGGACAGCCGGGCCGTCGCCTTAGATTTTGACAAAGACGGCGACATGGATTTGTTCGTGGCGGGTTCGGTAGTACCGGGTAACTACCCGCGCTACAATCCCAGCCGCCTGTACCGCAATGACAATGGCAAATTCACGAACGTGGAGAACCCGGTATTCTCCACGCTAGGGCTGCTGACCGATGTTTGTGTTTTGGATTACGATAAAGATGGCTATGAAGATTTGGTCGCTGTGGGCGAGTGGACGGGAATCATCTGGCTGCACAACGAGCGCGGTACTTTTACTGTCGTTAAAGATGAACTGAACGAATTGACGGGTTTTTGGCAAAGCATTATCGCCGAGGACTTCGATAAAGATGGGGATAAAGATTTGATCGTAGGCAACTACGGCTTGAATTCACAATTAAAGGCGTCCACCGATTTTCCGATGAGGCTTTTCACCGAAGACTTCGACGACAACGGCAAGTTAGACCCGATTCTGGCTTACGCTATTCAGGGTAAGAATCATCCGGCGTATAGCCGCGACGAGCTGTCGGATCAGCTAATTCCTCTTAAAAAAAAGTACCTTACCCACGAATCTTACGCCACGGCGACGATGGAGGATATTCTGGGAGAATTCAAAGACAAAACGCCCGAGAAATCGACCGCCAGGACTCTATCGACTATCTATTTGGTAAATGATAGCGGTAAGTTTACCCAGAAGCCACTACCCTTGCAGGCACAGTTTGCCCCGATTTACGCGCTGGCTTCGGCTGATGTGAACGGCGATGGCTACGTCGACCTGATCGCCGCCGGTAACCAAAGCCGCAGCCGCGTCCGCATTGGTACGATGGATGCTAACTACGGGCAGGTATTTTTGAACGATAAAAAAGGCGGATTTATTTATTTATCCCAAAGCCATTCTGGCTTGCAGTTTCGGGGCGACGTGCGCGGGCTGCGCGTGGTGGGAAATCGGCTGGTAGTGGGCGTAAACGGGAAGCCCTTTCGGGTGTATGGGTTTTCAGGCAATCCAATTATGTGATTTTTCTAATAGCCACCCTGATAAACCGTACTTTTACCCGCATCCTGAAAAAACTGAAGCCTCCATGCGCGTCCGCCCCTCCGCCCTCATCATCGAACGAAACTGCGTCCTGACTATGAAATACCGCTACGGCGAACAGGACGTGTACGCCCTGCCAGGCGGTAACCCCGACCCCGGCGAAAGCCTATCGGAAGTGATCGTGCGGGAATTGAGGGAAGAGTTAGGCGTAGAGACTGAGGTGGATCAACTCGCCCTTTGCGGAGAAGTAATCGGCGAAGACGGCCGCAAGGACGCGCTTCACGCCGTATTTTTGGTCCACCTTATCGCCGGCCTACCGCAATTGAACCCCGAGCACACGTCCGCGCTATCGGTAGAATGGCTTTCAATCAATGATTTGACCGACAAGCACCTTTACCCAAATATCGGTCAAGAAATAAAGGCACTGTTAGCCGGAGAATTGAGAGGAGTGTACCTAGGCAGAATCGACCAGCCCTACGCTGAATAAAAAAACGCAGACAGCGCTCCGAGCGCTGTCTGCGTTTAAAAAGGCCCTCGACCTTGTCAGGCTGAGCGTTGCCCTGTCAGGCTGAGCTGAGCCGAAGCCCGAAGCCCCCCTTACGCCATTTCCAACTTTGCCGCGTTGCGCTTGCGGTCGGTTTCTTCCAAATAAATTTTGCGCATCCTAATGCTGCCGGGCGTCACTTCCAGGTACTCATCCTTTTGGATGTACTCCATGGATTCTTCCAGTGAGAAATTAATCTTCGGCACGATGCGCAGTCCGTCGTCGGAGCCGGAAGCGCGCATGTTGGTCAGTTTCTTGCCTTCCTGCAAATTGACTACGATGTCGTTGGGGCGGTTGTGTTCGCCCACCACCTGACCACCGTAAATCTCCTCACCGGGGCCGATGAAAAAGCGCCCGCGATCCTGCAATTTGTCGATGGTATAGCCCGTGGACATGCCCGTTCCCTTGGAAATGATGGAACCGCTGTTGCGGCTGGGAATGGTACCCCGGTACGGCTCGAAGCTCTTGAAACGGTGCGTCAGCACGGCCTCGCCCTGCGTAGCGGTGAGAACGTTGGAGCGCAGGCCGATCAGCCCGCGCGACGGGATTTCAAATTCGAGATGCTGCAAATCGCCTTTCGGCTCCATCACCAGCAGTTCGCCTTTGCGCTGCGTGGCCAGTTCGATGACCTTGCCCGCCGTGGCTTCCGGTACGTCCACCACCATCGTTTCGATGGGTTCGAGACGGTTGCCGTCTTCGTCTTCTTTGAAAAGTACCTGCGGCTGACCCACCTGCAACTCGTAGCCCTCGCGGCGCATGGTCTCGATCAGCACCGACAGGTGTAGAATGCCCCGGCCATAGACCAGGAATTTATCCTCGCTCCCCCCCGGCTCTACGCGCAGGGCGAGGTTTTTCTCGGTTTCTTTGATAAGGCGGTCACGCAAGTGGCGCGAGGTCACGAACTTGCCCTCTTTGCCAAAAAACGGAGAGTTGTTGATCGTGAAAAGCATGTTCATCGTTGGCTCGTCCACCGCGATGCGGGGCAGCGCCTCGGGATTTTCCAGGTCGGCGAGGGTGTCGCCAATCTCGAAATCGTCGATGCCGGTCACGGCGCAAATGTCGCCCGCCTGCACCTCGCTCGCTTTCTGGCGGCCCAGGCCTTCGAAGGTCTGCAGTTCTTTGATCTTTACTTTCTTAATCACGCCGCCGGCTTTGCAGAGCGACATCTGCGTACCCTCTTTCATCGTGCCACGCAACACCCGGCCAATGGCAATCCGGCCCACGAAAGCGTTGTAGTCCAGGGAAGTGATCTGCATCTGCGGCGTTCCCTCGTTCACGGGGGCGGGCGGAATCTGCTCGATGATCGTATCGAGCAAAAAGGTAATGTTGTCGGTAGGGTGCTGCCAGTCGGCACCCATCCAGCCATGCTTGGACGAGCCATACACGGTCACGAAGTCGAGCTGCTCCTCGGTGCCGCCCAGGTTGAACATCAGGTCGAACACGCTTTCCTGCACTTCCTCGGGGCGGCAGTTTTCCTTATCCACCTTGTTGACCACCACGATGGGTTTCAGACCCAGTTCCAGGGCCTTGCCCAGTACGAATCGCGTCTGTGGCATGGGCCCTTCGAAGGCATCCACGAGCAGCAGTACGCCGTCGGCCATTTTCAATACGCGCTCCACCTCGCCGCCGAAGTCGGCGTGGCCCGGCGTGTCGATGACGTTGATTTTGACATCTTTGTAGCGGACAGACACGTTCTTGGACGTGATCGTGATGCCGCGCTCGCGCTCAAGGTCGTTGTTGTCCAGGATCAGGTCGTCGAATTCCTGGTTCTCGCGAAACAGCTTGGAAGCGTGGATAATCTTGTCGACCAGCGTGGTTTTGCCGTGGTCGACGTGGGCAATGATGGCGATGTTGCGAATGGATTGCATTTCTTTTTTCCGGATCAGTTGTTGATATTTTCAGCCAAACGGTCCAGAGAAAACGTTTTTCATCCTCCTCCCCGTAAAAACAAGCCGCAAAAGTACGTACTTTTCGACTGAATAGCAGATTTTTACAATTAATTAATCGTAAACAACGCGAAAACGTTCATTGGTCTGGGAGAAGTGCAAAAAGAGCAAACAATCGCCTGTCGCTTGTTGCGCTTGCTCGCTTGAAAATTGACGAACCCTTGATAGTTCTATGATTTTTTTAGGCGATGCCGGGTTTTTTGCTAAAAAGCGACCGTTCCTGCTTAGAAAGCAGCCGCTTTTTTATACTTTTCGGCCTGAAAATCTGAACGTGCGACCGAACGATAACGACAACAGCCGAAGCATGACGGAAACCGAACACTGGGACCTGGATATACGACCCGCTTCGGGATTCTTTGACCTGAACTGGCGCGAAGTCTGGCAATATCGCGACCTGATCGGCCTTTTCGTGCGCCGCGACATCGTGGCCACCTACAAGCAGACCATCCTGGGGCCATTCTGGTTTTTTGTGCAGCCTATCCTGACCACACTGACGTACGTGCTGATTTTCGGCAACGTAGCGGGCATTTCTACCGGCGGCATTCCCAAAGTCCTGTTCTATCTGGCGGGCATCACCCTGTGGAACTACTTTCAGGAATGCCTCATAAAAACTTCCGATACTTTTATTCTGAATCAAAACCTGTTCGGGAAAGTGTATTTCCCGCGGTTGGTTGCGCCTATTTCCATTGTCATTTCCAATCTGTTCAAGTTTTTTATCCAGTTTGGTCTCTTTTTGGCTGCCTGGATTTATTACCTTTTGACGGACAATGACGCCATTTCCCCTAATGCTACTCTGTTGCTTTTTCCGGTGTATGTGCTACTCATGTCCGGACTCGGATTCAGCCTCGGCGTACTCATTTCGTCGTTGACGACCAAGTACCGCGATTTGCGGTTTCTGATCCAGTTCGGCGTTCAGTTGCTCATGTACGGCACCCCGATCGTGTACCCCCTGGCTATCGTTCCCGAAAAATACCGCTTGCTTTTGTTGGCCAACCCGATTACCAGCATCATGGAGGCATTCAAGTATTCGTTTCTGGGAGAGGGGTATTTTTCCTGGGCGGGGCTGGGATATAGTTTTGGGTTTATGGTCGTTTGCCTGTTGCTAAGTATTTTGGTGTTCAACCGCGTCGAAAAAACATTTATGGATACCGTTTAGAAATATGCCAGAGACTGTCATCCGGGTCGAAAACCTTTCCAAGCTCTACCAGTTGGGCGAAATCTCGACGGGGACGCTCAGCCGCGACTTGCACCGCTGGTGGGCCGGGCTACGGGGGCAGGAGGATCCATTCCAGAAAATAGGGCAGGCCAACGACCGCGCCACCAAAGGCACGAGCGATTTCGTGTGGGCTTTGCAGGATATTTCTTTTGAGGTGAAAAAAGGCGAAATCCTGGGGATAATCGGCCGCAATGGGGCCGGCAAATCCACGCTGCTCAAAATCTTGTCGCGCGTGACCAAGCCCACCACCGGGCGCATTCGGGTGCGGGGCCGCATGGCTTCGCTGCTGGAAGTTGGCACGGGCTTCCATCCCGAACTGACGGGCCGCGAAAATATTTTCCTCAACGGCGCTATCCTTGGAATGCGAAAAGAAGAAATCCACCGCAAACTCGACGAAATCGTGGACTTTGCCGGCGTGGAGCGCTACCTCGATACGCCTGTGAAGCGCTACTCATCGGGCATGTACGTGAGGCTGGCCTTCGCCGTAGCCGCGCACCTGGAACCCGAAATCCTGGTCGTGGACGAAGTACTGGCCGTGGGCGACGCCGAGTTTCAGAAAAAATGCCTGGGCAAGATGAAGGATGTCAGCGAGAACG
>JBBSKK010000110.1:0-8161 GCA_038256395.1 Cytophagales bacterium
ATCGTGGGCAAGGGCGACGATTCGCAACCCGTCATCCCCTTCGATAAAATGCTCGAAATGACCGCCGCCGCCGAGGTGGACGGCGTCAAGTTCGACGGTGTGGACCTCGGTCTGCTCGGTCCGCACGTGGACATCGAAAGCTCCGACGACGACATCAAGAGGCTGGCCGACAAGATCGCGGGCCACGGCCTGAAAGTCGGCAGCCTGGTCGCGCCCATCTGGGGTGGCCCCGTGCTGGGTAGCGACGACGACCGCAAGGTATTTATCGACATGGTGCGCAAAGCCTGCAACTTCGGCAAAGTACTGCGCGAGGCGGGTATCCGGCCCTACGGCGTCATCCGCATCGACTCGGCGAGCAGCCCTGAAGAATGGGCCAAAGACCCGGCCAAGAATACCAAAATCATCGCCGACACCTTCCGCCAAGCCTGTGATGTGGCGGCAGAATTCGACGAGAAACTAGCCGCAGAAGGTGAAATCTGCTGGGGCGGAATGCATGGCTGGAAAACGATGGTCGAGACGCTGGAAATGGTGGATCGGCCCAATATGGGCTTCCAGGCCGATATGTCGCATACGCTGCTCTACACGATGGGCTATAACCGCCCCGAGGAGCGGATTTTGCCCAAAGACTACGACTGGCAGGATCGCGACGTGCTGACCGCCGCCCTCAAAAAAATGTCCAACGCGCTCCGCCCTTGGACGATCGACTTCCACGTTGCCCAGAACGACGGTACGGTTCACGGCACGGGTTCGCACGACAAAACCGGACGTCACTGCCTGGCCACCGACCCCAACGGCAAGCTGAACGTCGCCAAAGACGCGGGTTTCTGGCTGCGCGACGAGAACGGCAATCTCACCAAAAAATTCAAGCACATCTGCTGGGACGGCTGCATGTTCGACAACGACGTGATGGAAAACCAACAAACCTGGAACGACATCCTGGCCACGCTGATTCAGGTGCGGGAGAAGCATGGATGGTCGGAGTGAATGATGAGTGATGAGTGATGAATGATGAGTGATGAATGATGAGTGATGAATTGCGCTGATATTTGCGTTCAAATCTCTCTAAACCAAAATCTCTCCAAACCAAAAAGGAGTACGACAAACCCTTAACCGTTAACCTTTTGACGCCGCGGGGCACCCCGCGTTAACCCTTTTTCCTAACACCTAATATGAAAAAAGAAATAAGAATTGGACTGATCGGCTGCGGGCTGATGGGCCGGACGCATACGAATGGCTACAAGCGCCTGGGTGATTTTTTTCCTGAGTACGAATATCGTCCCGTATTGAAAGCGGCTTGCTCGCGCTCTGAGGACAAAGTGAAGGCGTTTGCCGAGCAGTGGGGCTACGAGTCCTACGAAACGGATTGGAAAGCCCTCATCGCCCGCGACGACATCGATGCGGTGGATATTTGTACGCCCAATGACCTGCACGCTGAAATCGCCATTGCGGCGGCCGAAGCGGGTAAGATGATTTTGTGCGAAAAGCCGCTGGCTCGTACCCAGGAAGAAGCCCAGACGATGGTGGACGCCGTCGAGAAAGCGGGCGTCAAGAATACGGTTTGGTACAACTACCGCCGCATTCCCGCCGTGACGCTGGCGAAGCAAATCGTGGATTCGGGCAAGCTGGGCAAGATTTTCCATTACCGCTCCAACTTCCTGCAAGACTGGACCATCAGTCCCGATCTTCCGCAGGGAGGCACCGCCCTCTGGCGACTCGACGCTGACGCCGCCGGCTCGGGCGTGACGGGCGACCTGCTGGCCCACTGCATCGACGCCGCCATGTGGATCAACGGGGCCATCACCGACGTGTCGGCCATGACCGAGACTTTTATCAAGGAAAGAATGCACCAGGAAAGCGGCAAAGTGCAGAAAGTCGGCATCGACGATGCCTGTATTTTTCACTGCCACTTCAAAAACGGTTCCCTCGGTCAGTTCGAGTCCACCCGTTACGCGCGGGGACACAAGGCACTATTTACCTTCGAGATTAACGGCGAACACGCTTCCATCCGCTGGGATTTGCACGACATGAATCGCCTGGAATATTTCGATCATGGCGATGAGGGTATCGTGCGCGGTTGGCGCTCGATCTTGGTTACTGATAGCGATCAGCCCTACATGGATCGCTGGTGGATTCCCGGCACGAGCATAGGCTACGAACATTCGTTCGTCCATCAGGTGGCCGATTTCTTCAAAAGTCTGGAAACGGGCGAAGATTGTCATCCGACCTTTCAGGACGCGATGGAGACGCAGAAAGTTTGTCAGGCGGTGCTGGATTCCGCCGCTTCGCGGAGTTGGAAGGATACGGGCGTGACGGAGGATATTGGGTGATTGTTATTAAAACGCTACCTCTACCACCAATCCCGGCAACACGTCCCCGCCCGACAGTTCCAGCGTTTCTCCCCGTACGATTTCAATCATTCCGTCCGCCCGGTAAATGTGGACGGCTTTGCCCTGTCGGTCGATGAGCCAGCCCAGGCGGCAGCCATTGGTGCGGTACTCCTCCATCTTGGCTTTCAAGTCCTTCAAGCGGTCGGTTTCGGAGCGGATTTCTACGGCGAAGTCCGGATAGGTGTGGGTGAAAATCTTGCGCTCGGCTTCGGGAATGCGCTCCCAGCGTTCTTTGGCAATCCATGACACGTCGGGGGAGCGGATGGCACCATTGGGTAGTGTGTAGCCCGATGAAGAATCAAAGGCGTAGCCAAGCTTGGTTTCTCGATTCCAATAAACTATCTCGAACCCCAACTCAATGTTGAAGTTCCCGGTACTCATTCCCGTAGGTGATATAATGATGATGTTTCCGTGTTGGTCGCGCTCCATGCGTAACTCCGAGTTGGCCTGGCAGAGGTCGAAGAACATCTCCTCGGTCATGCCGTCCACCGTTTTGATCAAAAATCCGTTTTCCAGTACCATCGCAAGTAATTTTTTTGCCAAGTTAACGAATGCCGGGTCGATTCGCAATTTTGAGGCGGGTTGGGTTCGGTGAAATGTGTGTATTTTGCAAGTCGCAGACTTGCTTGATGTATGGCCACCAGTTGCAAATTGGCTGGAGCGGAGCATCGGGAAATTGCCTGTCGTGGCTTCTTTCCCGATGTTTTTTGTTCCAAATAATCCATCCTGAAAAACAATATTTTCAAAAATGAAGCAGCTTTCAACCCTTACCCTATGCCTGCTACTCTCACTCACTTGCTCCGCCCAAATCCAGCATGGCCTGCGGGACGAAGCGGGCCGCCACGTGGTGGTGCGGGGCTTCGTGATCAATACCGACGACGGGGTAGGGGAGTTGTTCTATCGTCCCGATGACTACACCCGCATGGCGCGCCTGGGGGCTAACTACCAGGTCATTCGGTTGGCCCTGGGCAGGTTGAGTAATTTTTCGGGTAATAAGCCGGATGTCAACTACCTGCGCAAACTCGATTCACTGGTGGCGATGGGCCGGAATGCGGGCATCGAAACCGTCTTCAAAATGACGGTGTACGGCGTGAAGAATTGGTCGTGGGAGGATTTTTATTTGAATAAACAAAAAGAGCAGCAGACTTACACCGACGCCTGGAAACTGATCTGGAATCGCTACCAACATGATCCTCACGTGGTAGGTTACGATTTGGTGAATGAACCCCGGAAGCTGGACATGGCCATATCGTACGGCGAGTTGACCGACAAGTATTTAATCCCGATTTATCGTAACCTGATCGACGAGGGTAACAAGATAAATGACAAAAAAACCTACTTCGTGCAAGCCATTTTCATGAACAAAGGCGAAGCCATCGAAAATAACCAATATGCCGAAATCACGACGCCGATCGACCGGAAGAACGTTATTTATACGCCGCACATTTACCAAAATAAAAACGAATGGGTGAAACCGATCATGAATCGCTTCAACCGGGAAGCCGCCCGCATGAACGGGCTGATGTTCGTGGGGGAGTGGGGCTTCCCGACTTTCGACAGCACCGATTCCAGCGTTGCGCAGCAAGCCAACTACCGGGATTTTTACATCCATATCGCCGATGTGTTCGACAGCCTGGGCGTGGGAACCATCAAGGCCTGGTTCACGGGAAACCGCAGCAAGCAGCATTTTCTGAGCGGCGGACCTTCGACCTGGGCCATTTTTTCTGACGAAAAGGGAGTGGGCACCGTCGAGCGCAAGTACATTACCGACATCATCGCGCGGCCCTACCCGCAAGCCATCGCTGGCGACATTCAATCCTTCAAGTTTGACCACGCCACCCGCACCCTCGACCTTTTCGTGCAATCCGACAACAGCAAAGGCGCGTCGCGAATCTTCGTGGGGGCCGACCGTCACTACCCCGACGGCTTCTCAATCTTGTGCGGCGATTCCCTAGTGCTAGTCCACAATCCACTCAGAAAAGTGGGGTTGGAAGTAATAAAAGCCACTCAAAACAGTAATCCGGCAGATTTCCTGTGGGACGAAAGCCGACAGCAACTCCATATCCTCCAATGGCCCGAGGACAAGAAAAAACTCCACCTGCGAATAATGCCGGGGCTTCTCGACTAACGAAGGAGAAAGTGAAGGCATAGGGAACGGATTTAGCCATAAAACGGTAGCTTTGCTGATAGATATTGGCATTGTAAAACTAAATCCAAACCTTTGTATGAAAAAGCTTAGCACCCTGCTGCTGCTGCTACTCTTCGTAGCGAGCGGCTCTCTTTTTGCCCAAAACAAAACCGACCTCACCGGAACCTGGATACTCGATGTGCAGACCGACATGGGCAACGGCTCGCCCACCTTTGTCCTAAAACAGGGTGCCGAAGGCAAAATCACGGGAACCTACGAGGGCCAACTCGGCGAAACCCAACTGACGGGGTCAATCAAGGACAACGTTTTCCACATCGAGTTTTCGGTGCAGAGCAATCTGGTAAAGTACGACGGGAAAATCGAAAACGAAGTCATGAGCGGGAAAATGGAGATTGGCACGGCGGCTTCGGGGACTTTTACGGGGAAGCGGAAGGAGTAAGGCTGCCACCAGTTGCAAACTGGCGGTAGCGACGATGTCAAAAACAAAAGCATGAAAAACATAGTCTATTACGTCGCGAGTTCATTGGATGGCTTCATTTCGGGGCCAAACGACGACAATAGCGGCTTCGTCGGGGAAGGCAACGGCGTAGAAAAATACCTGGGCGATCTGACGACGTTCGGTACCGTCATTATGGGTCGAAAAACGTACGAGTATGGCTATTTATTTGGCATAAAACCCGGCCAACTCGCCTATCCGCACATGGAGCACTTCATCTTCTCCGACCATCTGACTTTTGAAGTGCAAGACCCTAAACTGCACGTCAAACCCATACAACTCGAAGAGATTGAGAAAATCAGGGAAGGCGCCGAAACCGACGTTTATCTGTGCGGAGGCGGGCAGTTTGCGGGTTGGCTGCTGGATAATCAGAAAATTGACGTACTGAAAATCAAACTCAATCCTTTGATTTTGGGAAAAGGTGTAAAGCTTTTTGGCGCATCCAGGCAGAGTTTCAAAACTGAATTGCTGGATACTGAATTGTACGATGGAGGCTTGCAGTTTATGACTTATAAGGTTGTATATTAACTGTAATCGCCTTGGTCTGAGTCCTCTCAGACGCCGCCGAAGCAAAGCGGATTTTCTGTGCGACAAATGGAGTTATATAGTCAGTTTTATCGTACATTTTCAATTGTGTCCGCACTGCGGACACAATTGAGTTGGGCAGATTTTTGCATGGCAAGCCAGCAGTTGCAAACTGGCGGAGCAGAGTTGTTTTAACCGAATTTGAAATGAAATGAAAATAAGAAAATGGTAAAAAATAGAATAATGAGATTGAAATTAATTTTAGTAGTATGTTTTCTTTTTTTTGGGATAAAGAGTCAGGCGCAATCGGAAGTTCCTATTCCAACCCAAGCTCAGCTAGACTGGCAAAATGCCGAACTGGCTGCACTTCTTTCATACGATTTGCATGTCTTTGATGGTGAAAATTACAATCAAAAAGAGAATAGAATTACCCCAATACACGATTATAATATTTTTGATCCCAAAAGCTACGATACGGATCAATGGGTAAAATCCTTAAAAGATGCCGGATTTAAAATGGCAATATTCACTGTTAGCCATGAAACGGGCTTTTTTTTCCACCAAAGCAGGGCAACGCCCTATTCTATGAAAGCTTTGGACTGGCAGGATGGGAAGGGAGATATTCTACGTGATTTTAAGGCATCCTGCGAAAAGTATGGTATTCTTCCCGGAGTTTACATAGGAACGCGATGGAACGCCTTTTATGGCATCTATGATTTTAAAGTGCATGGCGATAATGAATTTGCACAGAACAGGCAAAAGCATTACAACACCATGATCGAGAAAACTGTAACGGAAATATTTAGTAACTATGGCGAATGGGCAATGGTGTGGTTCGATGGTGGTGCACACGGCCCCGAACAGGGTGGGCCGGACGTGCTCTCTATTTTTGAAAAAAAACAATCCAATGGATTATTCTACCACAATCTGCAACGGGCCGATATGCGTTGGGGAGGCAGTGAATCGGGGACAGTTCCGTATCCTTGTTGGGGCACGTTCCCCTATGTATCGACTGGGGCGGGAGAATCAACTAAAAAAGAAATAAGTGCAAATAATTACCAACTTTTGAAAACCGGAGATCCCAATGGGAAGTATTATATGCCTGCCATGAGCGACGCCCCTTTGCGCGGAAATGGCGGGCATGACTGGTTTTGGGAACCCGACAAGGTGCAACTCATATACCCAATTGATAAGTTGGTAAATATGTATTACAATTCTGTGGGGCACAACACAACGCTTATTTTAGGTGTTACGCCAAATGCTGATGGAGTGCTGCCAGAACCCGATGTAAAGCGTCTGAAAGAATTCGGAAATGAGGTAAAGCGACGCTTTGAATATCCCATAAAGACTGTTTCTGGCAAAGGAAAAGAGATTATAATCGAACTTCCAAAAAATCAAAATGTTAATCAAGTGGTTCTAATGGAAGACATTGCCAAGGGAGAGCGCATAAGAAAATTTTCTTTGGAAGGTAAGACCAAAGCTAGTTGGAAGACACTCTTCGAGGGATCGGTTATAGGACATAAATTCATTCATCGGTTTAACTCAATGGAGTTTTCGTCGGTTCGGTTAAAAATTTCGGAATCGAAAGGAGAACCGCAAATTTTGGCTTTTTCGCTTTACAATATCAAGGACAACTAATTCTACTGCTTGGCCTGAGTCACCTCAGATCCCGCTGAAGCAAAACCACTATCCACTCTCAACAGCGCGGGCTGCCCCGTCTCAACTCTCCATTAAAAAATGCCCCGAATCAAAGTAGCCACCGCCGTCCTGAACCAAACGCCGATGGCGTGGGAATCCAACACCAAAAACATCATCGACGCCATCGACGACGCCCGCCGCCAGCGGGTGAGTCTGCTGTGTCTGCCCGAGTTGTGCATTACGGGCTACGGCTGCGAGGACTATTTCTTTGCCTACGACCTGGAAGAGCAGGCCAAGAAATGTTTACTGGAAATCGTCGGCCACACCGAGGATATGATCGTGGCCCTCGGACTGCCGCTGCGGCACAATAACCGGCTGTACGACGTGGCCTGTCTGGTCGCCAACAAGCGCATTCTGGGTTTTTACGCCAAACAGAATTTGGCTAACAACGGCATTCATTACGAGTCGCGCTGGTTCCATCCCTGGCCACCGGGCATCGTGGAACGCACCACCATCGACCACATCGACTACCCGATTGGCGACGTGATTTTCGACTTGTCGAGTGTCAGGATTGCCTTCGAGATTTGTGAGGACGCCTGGATAGCGAACCGTCCAGGACGGAGGCATTACGAGCGCGGCGTGGACATCATGCTCAATCCCAGCGCGAGTCATTTCGGTTTCTTCAAATTCGTGACCCGCGAGCGGTTCGTCATCGACGCCTCGCGGTCGTTCGGATGCAGCTACATTTACACCAATATGCTGGGCAACGAGGCCGGACGGGCCATTTATGATGGCGACGCTATGATTGCCTCCAACGGCGAGTTCCTGCAGTCGAGCAATCGTTTCAGCTACGAGGATCACCTAATTACTACGGCGGTCATAGACACCGAGTACACGCGGCTCAGTCAGGTGCAGAACATCGCCGACCTACCCAAAGATAAGTTTTGGAAAGTACCCGGTACCTTC
>JBBSKK010000111.1:0-8112 GCA_038256395.1 Cytophagales bacterium
CACATCGCCCGAATCGGCTTTTACGGGCAAGCCGAAGACGAAATTGGATTCTTTCAGGCGATTTCCGGCGCAGTCGGTTACGTTGCCGACGACCAGTTCGTAGCGTTGTCCGGCCAGCAGCGGGGCGTCCAGCGTCAACAGCGACGTGCGAAAACCGGGCGTTTCTATGACGGATTTGCGGACACTGCGCCCTTTCAGTTCATAGGTTCCAGTTTGGCTACTGGCCAAACTGTCCAGTCGCTCGTTGAAATAAACGGTGAGTTGACTTTCGCCCGAAATCTCGACCCGTTCGGCTACGGGCGGGCTGCGGTCGGCGTTGGCCGCCGCAACGGAATTGGGCTTGTTGGGCGTACCGCCCAGTGGGTCGGAAGAAGCCCGCCAGTTGTCGGTTTCGCCGCAGGGGTTGGCCACGTCGATTATTTCCAAGGCGTAGCCGCCATTCCGGCGATTCGACGCCCACCAGGTGTCTTTGTAGGCAACCGAGAAAACGAGCGTTCCCCTCGCGTTGCGTAGCGTGAGCGTGGCTCCCGCATTGGCCAATGAAAAAGAAGAAAGACCCCAAACCCGGCCAAAACGCGCCAATAATGGGGCGGAAGTACGGGAACAAAGAATCGCGTAGCCGCCCGGTGCCAGCACCGAATCGGGAAGTAGAGCCGTTCCCAGCCGCCAGCCTTTGGTAGAAATGGACTGCGGGCTGCGGTTGAAAATCTCAATGTATTCGGCGTCCGGCAGACCGACCACGGGCGTGGGATCGGCCATGATTTCGGTGACGATGATCGAGTTGTAGCCTTGGGCAATTACAGCGCTGGGCCACAGCACCCCCCAGCCTAGCAAGACAAGCAGACTGACGGCTCTCTTGGCAAAAGAACGTCTTGGCATGGTTAGGTCGGTACGAATAAACAGTACCCAATATAGCGTTTTATCTGGACTCGCGAAAAAAAGTTATTTGGGCTGCGTTCCTGAAAATCTTGCTATACTTGTAAAAGAAACCCAAACGCATATCACTTTTTTTGAGTCAACAAACATGCAGATTTATATTCATACGACCCTAGACGAAGCCCTCCGACAACGCCTGCTCGCCGGAATTTCCGATGGCCACACGGTCGAGTTTCGGGAGGAAGACGATACCGATACCACCGCCCGCGAAAAATTCCATCGCGGCCAGTTGGTTTTGGGAAATCCGCCGACGGAATGGTTCGCCGACAAATCCATCGGCCTGGAATTCTGGCAACTCGATTCCGCCGGATTCGACAAGTATCAGGGTGTAAAGATCAAGGGCCGTGCCGCCAACATGGGCGACTGGTTTGCCCGTCCCTGCGCCGAAACCATCGTGGCCGGGCTGATGGCCCTTTATCGGGGCATCGACGCGCTCACGCTTTTGAAACAAAACAAACAGTGGGTGGGCCACACCATGCGACCCTACCTGGGCCTGATGGACCGCCGCGAGGTCGTCATTCTCGGCAGTGGCACCATTGGCACCGCCACACGCCAGATTCTGGAAGGCTTCCGCTGCCACGTCAGGACGGTGGCCCGCACCGCACCCGAGGCCGAAATTCGCACCAAAGATGAATTACTGGCTGTGCTGCCGTTAGTTGATATTGTGGTGAACACGCTACCGGGTACGGCGGACAAGTACGTGGACCGAGAAATGCTGGCCACTATGAAATCCGGCAGCGTGTACGCCAACGTTGGGCGCGGCAACACCACCGACGAAGAGGCCCTGCTGGACGCCCTCCGCAACGACCACCTCAGCGGGGCCGTGCTGGACGTGACCGAGTTAGAGCCGTTGCCCGCCGACAACCCGCTCTGGACGCTCCCCAACGTCATCCTGACCCAGCACACGGGCGGTGGCCAAGCCGATGAGGACGTGGGAAAAGTAGATTTGTTCCTGCGCAACCTTGAAAACCTGGAAGCAGGTGATGCTTTGGAAAGCGAAGTGGACTTAAGTAGGGGGTATTAAATTAGTTTAGAGTGGAAAGTGGAGAGTTGAGAGTTATTTTTCTTATTAATGAATTTGGTAAACAAACTCAGAATTATCATTCTCAACTCTCCACTGAAATAATGTTTAGCTACGAAGTAAAAAATATTCGCGTGCGCTACGCCGACACCGACCAGATGGGGTACGTCTATTACGGCAACTACGCCCGCTACTACGAAATTGGCCGGGTAGAGGCGTTGCGTAGTCTGGATTTCCATTATAAAGAAATGGAGGATGCAGGCGTGATGATGCCCGTGTACGAAAACCGCTCGCGCTACCATCAGCCCGCCCGCTACGACGACCTGTTGACGATTCTGGTACGTTTGCCCAAATTGCCAACCGCCAGAGTAGTTTTCGAGTACGAAATCCGCAATCAAACGGGCGAACTCTTGAACACGGGCGAAACGACCCTCGTCTTCCAGCGGCGCGACACCGCACGCCTCTGCCAAGCCCCCGAAGGCTTGCTGGAAAAACTTCGTCCCTACTATCAGGATTAAGTTTTAAAACAATTTTCTCAAAGGCGTTTAGTGAGATTGCTATCAAAACGGCATTTTCAATCGTAAACCGTCAACCGTCAACTGAGTAAGTGCTAGAAAAACTCCTGGAACATCCCCGACTACAACGGCTCGGCCACTGGCTGAGGGGGACGACTTTGTTCCGGGGGTCGGTGTCGCTGTATGATGTGCTGGTCAACCTGATTGACAAACTCATCGTCTATGACATCGACCAGCGGGCCACGGCCGTGGCGTTCAGCCTGACGCTGTCGGCCTTTCCGGCGATTATTTCCTTCTTTACGCTGATTCCCTACATCCCGGTCGAAAACCTGCAACCGCAGATCATGGACTTCCTGCGCGAAATCATGCCCAGCAGCATCTACGCCGAAGCCCAGACCACCATCATGGACATCATCAGCCGTCCGCGCCGGGGGGTTCTGTCGGTGGGTTTTATCCTCACCATCGTGACTTCCACCAACGGCATGGTATCGCTGATGCGCTCGTTCAACATCGTCTATCGTGACGAAGACACGCGGGGATTCTTCAAAACGCGTGGCATTGCCCTCATACTCACTCTGTTGCTGGCTTTGATTATTTTCTTGTCGGTGGTGTTGCTCATCGTCGGCGACCACGTCATGGAAATCCTCAACGACTGGCAAATCCTCCGCGAGGTCTGGATCATCGACCTGGTCAACTTCCTGCGGTACTTCATCACGCTGGCTGCCCTGACCGTCGGCGTGTCGCTCATCTACCGCATTGCCCCCGACCGTGAGGTAAGAATGTCGTTTTTTAACGTCGGGGCATTTATCGCTTCGGCCCTGATCGTGTTGGCCACTTTCGGCTTCTCCTTCTATCTTTCTAATTTCGGTACCTACAACAAGCTCTACGGCTCCATTGGCACCATGATTGCCTTCATGATCTGGATTTACCTGATTGCCATGCTGCTCATTTTTGGTTTTGAAATAAACGCCAGCATCATCATGGCGCGGGGCGATGTCGAGGAAGGCGACTTGAGCGAGGACGTCGGCACACAATAAATGCCGACCCGTAGTGGATCGGCATTATATGCATTACCCTAACCCATAAAAACCAGTGTTCAATATTCTCCGTATCGAATACCGATTGTCCTAGTTGCATCGAATACCGTGCCATTTTTTCATCGCTGGTACGCCAGCCCGGTGGCACGCCAGCCCGGTCATCACTCATCACTCATCACTCATCACTCATCACTTGATTAAGGTTTCCGTCATCTGCACTGCCTACAATCACGAAGATTTCGTGGAGGAAGCCCTGCGTTCGGTGATTGAACAAACGTATCGGAACGTCGAACTCATTGTGATCGACAACGCCAGCACCGATGGCACCGAGCAAAAAATCAGGGAGTTTCGTCAGCACCACTTCGGTATCCGTTTCATTTTAAACTCCTGGAACAAAGGACTTTGTACTGCTTTTAACCAGGGATTACGCTACGCTAGTGGCAAGTACGTCATCGACCTATCCGCCGACGACGTGCTACTGCCCAACCGCATCGCCCGGCAGGTGGCGTTTTTTGAAACTCTGCCCGAGGACTACGGCGTTATTTTTTCAAATGCGCATTACCTCGATGCGCAGGGTAATCCGCTGCACTTGCACTACAAAACCGATGAGGACGGAAAGGCGCTGGAAAGCATCCCCAGCGGCGACGTGTATTGCGCCGTACTGGAAAAATACTTCATTTGCACGCCCACGATGATGATGCGCCGCTCGTTGCTATATCAATTGAGAGGCTACGACGAATCGCTGGCCTACGAAGATTTTGATTTTTGGGTGCGGTCGGCAGTGATTTGCCGATATGGCTATCAGGACGAAGTGCTGACGCAGAAAAGAATCCTGCGCCATTCGCTTTCCAACCTCAGCTACCAGCCCGGCAGCGGCATACTCAAGTCCACCCTGGCGGTATGTAACAAAGCCTACGACCTAAACCGCAACCAGGCCGAATTCGACGCCTTGGCCCGCCGCATCCGCACCTACATCCGCAAGTGCTTCTACACCCAGGAATTCGATCTGGTCGTGGATTTTCGCTACCTTCTCAACTACATCGAAGACCCCGGTCTGGCGACGGAATTCATCGTGCTGCTGTGTCGGCTGCGCCTGCCGATCAATGGGCTGTACCGTATTTATTTTAACTGGAAAATGAACACGCTGTTGCGGCGGCGACAATAGACCGTCGCTAACACGCCCTTGCTCATTTCACCGTGAAATCCCCCTGCCCGATTTTGAAGCCTTCGCTGTACAGCTCGACGGTATATTTGCCGTCTTTGAAAGGAATGCCGCCGCGGCCATACATGATGCCCAGCGTTTGGCCGGTGTTATTAAAGTTTATGGCCTCCTTGGAGCTGTAAATCATCTCGCGGCCATTGTGGATAAATGCGCCCGAACCCGTAGCCATGTCGGACAGCACCGCGCCGTCGGGATCGAGGATGCGGAGATATACCTCCTTGCGGTCCTGCTTGGCCACGGCATTGGGTGCCAGGCGGAAGTCGATTTTCAGCTTGTCAATCCGCCGCGCTTTGTAGCTACCGCCGTCGCGCTCCTTGCCTTTGGACGAAAGCGCGTTCACCGTGATGTTCTCGGCCCGCAGGGCGGAGGCAATCGTGACTTTCTCGTTCAGTTCACGGTTCTGCACGGCGTAGTTGATCACCGAGTCGGACAGCAGCTGTTTCTCGCCTTCCAGTCCGGTCACCGTTTGGCTTAGTTCTTCGTTCTTGGCCGTGACGATGCCCAGTTCCTCCTTCAACTGCGCGATTTTGGTGTCCTTCTGATTGAGAATCGATTCGTAGTTGCGGATTTTATCCTCGTATTTCTTGGCTGAAAAGGCATTCGAGTTGCGCAGCGCCTGCCGGTCGCGTTCCAACTCCTGCTTCAGCACGACGAGCGAATCGACGCTGCCGCCGAGTTGCTGGATTTCGGCAATTTTGGCGTCCAACTGCACTGAGATCGAGTCCAGTTTGTTCTTGGTAGACAGCACCTCGTCGGTCTTGGCGGCGATGATGGTATCTTTGTCGCGGTTATTTTGCCTTTCTTGATAATAAAAATAGAAAAGCACGACGTTCAAAATGGCCAAAACGGCTAATGCGGCCCACAGCAGGGTGCGGCGGTCTTGTTTTTGATCCTGGTTGTAATCCATACGAAATTTCAGTTAGGTGAATGCAGTAGTGGGGAAAACGTTGGTTCTGGTAAGTCGCAAATATATCAATTTATTTTCACACGAATCATAAGTAATTAATAGTCAGTTTTTTAATAAAACGTATGTCCATCAGAGAAAATATCGCCGAAATCGAGAGCCAGTTAAGCCCCAACGTCACGCTGGTGGCCGTCACCAAAACCAAGCCCGTGTCGATATTACAGGAAGCCTACGACGCGGGATGCAAAACATTCGGCGAGAACAAGGCACAGGAGATGGTGGAAAAATACGAAACCCTGCCGAGGGACATCCAATGGCACATGATCGGTCATTTGCAGACCAACAAGGTGAAGTACCTCGCGCCCTTCGTCGCGCTCATTCACTCGGTGGACAGCCTGAAAGTTTTGAAAGAAATCGACAAACAGGCCAAAAAAAACGACCGCACCATCGACTGTCTGCTGCAAATCCACATCGCCGAGGAAGAAACCAAGTTCGGCCTGTCGGAAGAAGAAGCCGTCGAACTGCTGGACTCCAAAGAATTCGCCGCGATGAATCATATGAAAATTATTGGACTCATGGGCATGGCGACCTTCGACGCTCCCGATGCCCAACTCCGCAAAGAATTCGGCGGGCTGCGTCAGCTTTTTAAAAAACTGAAAGCTAGGGAAAGTGGAGGTGCCAAGCCGAAAAAAGTCACAATGGAAGTGCTGTCGATGGGCATGAGCAACGACTTTTTGATTGCGATAGAAGAAGGCAGCACGATGGTGCGCGTGGGTAGTGCTATTTTTGGGGCAAGAAAATGAATTAGCGCTTTGCGGGAACGGAAAGCTTCTGCTCGATGGCGCTCAGCACGGTTTCCAGCGGCAACTGGGCGCAGGGAACGCCCTCCCGCCGAATCAAAACGCAGTTCTCGCCGCTGCCGTAGCTGCCGGAATACGGGTTGTAAGCCGAGAAATCGTTCAGCGAACCCATTAGTACCAAGCCAAAAGTTCCGCTGGCGTTGGCCAAATGCGCCGGCCCGCTGTCCAAACCGATGAAATACTCGGCCCGCCGGATTACCTCTGCCGTTTCCAGAATAGACAACTGGCCGCAGAGGTTGCGGTAGGCGGGATGGTTTAGCGATAAATTGCTCGACAAGCCAATTTCTACGATCGGTAGCCCGTACTTGTCCGCCAGAATCGGAATCAGCGCGTTCCAGCGGTCGGCGGGCCAGTCCTTAGGGGGGTAGTTCGACTGGCAATGCACGACGATGAAGCGTTCGGGCAGATCCAGCGCATCCACTTTCCGGCGGTGCCGCTCCTGCAAATACAGCCGGGGCTGGTCGTCCTCCGGCACCGTCAGTCCGCCAACTTTGGAAAACACTTCCAGCAAATTGCCGTAGTTGAAATACGTGAACACGTCGATGCCCTTGGACATGGCCAGCGGGTTTTCTACATATACATCGCAGACCGGGCAATGATTGTTGTTGCGGAACTGTAGTTCGTATACCTTGTCGAACACGCCAGTTTCGAGAAGTACCCGCCGCTGGGTCACGCAGAATTCCGGGAACGACTCGTCCACGTTCGGGTTGGTGTCCACCAATTCGCGGAAGACCGGCTTGACGAACCAAACGATGTGGGCGTCGGGATGCAAGGCCCGAATCTGCCGGGAAAGTGGCTCAGCGGCCACGATGTCGCCAAAATGCTCCGTGCGAACCACGGCGACCAGTTCTTTTTTCAGCCTTCTTTTTTTAGTACTGAAATAAAATTGCGCCCGGTGGGCCAGGAGGTGTGCTTTGGCGATGTGGGAGTACTTGCGGTAGCGGTGTGTCCAGAGGGCGGTGAAGGATTGCAGGCTCATTCGGATGCGGCGTTCTTTTGCGCCGCAAGTTAGGCAAGAAAATCTTACGGTAGCCGCCTATCCCATCGCGATTGTTTCCTCCGGCCCCACCGCCCGCCACAAGCAGCAGTGTGGGATTACCCCCTACTTACTCCTTCCGCACCCGCACTACTCCCTGGCGATTGAGCGTGTCCGTGCTGCGAATCAGGTAAATTCCTGTTGGTAGCGTACCGAGCCGGAACTGCACTTCGTTCAAACCTTCTACTAACTCCTGCTTCCGCGATTGCCGCGCCCGGCCCGTCACGTCCAGCACTTCAAACGTAGCCATTCCCGCCATGCGGCTGAGTACCTCCACCGTCACGGCGTCCTGCACGGGGTTGGGGTAGATTTTCAGCGAGAGTTGAAGGGGTTGTACCGACAACTCCTCCACTCCAAGGCGGGCTGCGGGATTCTGACCCCCACAGCTTCCCAACTGATCCCCATGGGCCAGGTGGACCTTCACGCGATCGGCCGGAATACATAGTTGCCTCCCATTGTGGCAGACGGTGACCCTGTCGTTTTTGTTTCCGCAGCGCAGGTCGTAGACGGTCACGCTCACTTCGGCCGTCGCGGAGACGCAGCCGTTGCCGTCGGTGGCCGTGACAGTGTAGGTAGTGGTG
>JBBSKK010000112.1:0-8101 GCA_038256395.1 Cytophagales bacterium
CTGACCCTCGTGTTGAAAACAGACAGCCACGCCCAAATCGAAAAGTTCACCGCCTCGCTGAAGCACTTTCTGATGGCTGTTTCGTGGGGCGGTCACGAGTCGCTCGTGCTACCGCAGGCGGCGTGGCTGAAGCCCGAAGACTTCGACCCGGCCATCGAACGACACCGAATGGTAAGAATTTATGTGGGTTTGGAAGAAGCAGATTACTTGATCGAGGATTTGGCCCAGGCGTTGGAAATACTTTAAAGCAATTTCTAAGCCACGCGGAATTCCTATAACTCTGGATCATCCAACCGGAAGTTGGCCACAATTTTTTTGGTATACCCTTTCCAGCCACCCCTAAAATCGCGCCCCGCAACAGCCATGTAGTCGGCCATTGCTGTTGAATTGAGTTGAGTCACCAGCTTTTCATAGTCGCCGTCGTATTTGATGAAATAGCCAGAGTAAATGGTGGCTTCTTCGTTTTTATGGAGAATAAATTTCGGCGCTTTATTCATAGGTGAAAAAATGATTTTTTTGCCAAAAGAGGTATCCAAGCCTTGCGCCCTACCGAAGGCATACCAGGCTACGGCATTGGATTTGCCATTGTCTCGCTTATCTAAATTCGGTTTTTGCTTTAATAAATAAGCATAAGCTAGGGGATAATCCTTTTTTAAAAGATTTTCAGGAATAATCACGTGCTTTCCGGCTTTATTTTTTTGATAAGGAAAAAGTATATATTCCGAAATCGCTTCATGGCTAGCTTTCAAACGTGAGGCTTTGACAATGAGCTTCAATAGAACTCCCTCGATTTCAATTTCTTCTCCTGCCTTTGATAAAACTCTGACGAGTTTATCAGAAATGTGTTCCTTTATTTTAAAAAGATATAGTTTGTCGCTCAAAGTGGTTACGCCTACTGAAATCTGGCAAATGTCGCCCAGTCTTTTTCCTTGCTGGACAACTGGCGAGATGACGGATAGCTGCCAAAGGTCGTTTTTCCTTAGTTCAGCGAATGAAATATCCCGGCTGGCATATTCAAAATCGAAACCACCTTGTTCGTACTTGAAACTTTCCCGCGTTTTTTTGCCAAAAATAGTTATGGCGGAGTAGGTGCCGGTTTTATCAAAAATCCGAACTGATCCGTAGTTAGTGATAAGTCTCAAATTTTTCAATTCCTGAAAATACTGCCTGAGCGGCCGGGCTGTTTCGGAAAAGAAGTAGGAGTTTGGGGTGATGAATCCGCATACTCCACTGCTTTCCAGTAGCTTATCCGCTAATTCAAAAAATGCCACGTAGGTATCGGTAGAGCCGGAGCGGCAGAAACGGTAATTCTCCTGCAAGAAGATTCTTTGTTTTTCGGGTAGGTGCTGAATCCGAATGTAGGGTGGATTTCCAACGATGAAATCAAATTTTTGCTCGGAATCTGTTGCTTTAAGCGCGTCTTTTTTTACGAGATTCCAGTTTACCTGGACTCCCGTCGATTCAATTTCTTTGTTTAGGTAATTTCGACAGAGGTCGAGTGCATCTTGATCGATATCCCATCCGTGGACTTCACTTAAATTATTCTCTAAATCAGACTTTGGGGAAAATATAACGATTCGCCTAACTACTTCAACCAGAAATCGTCCATCACCACAAGCCGGATCGAGAATAGATTTGCCCAAGCAATCAAGGGAGTCGATGCCCGAACCATCCAGAATTTTTTGTACTATAAACGACGGAGTATATACCTGACCCAGCAGTTTTTTTTGGTCATAAGACCGCGAAAGTGAAGCCATTTATTTTCTAGGTATGTAGGCAGGTTTCAAGGTGAGCTTTTTAAAACCAGGCAACTGCTCAATATGCTCAGTCAGGATGGCCGAACTGATGTCCTCGAAAAGAATTTCGTAAGTATCCTGATGAAATGTAAAGCTCGATTGGTCGGAGCGAATTCTTTTGGTACCTGCCTTGTACAGAATACCCAATTCGCCTTTTTCAACGGCTTCCTTGTCCACAAAACCCAGCAACGAAGCCACCGTTCCCTGCTGGTCGGATTGGTGAAAAGACAGACAAAAATAGTGCGTGGTGCGGGAACTGGGCTTGTGCAGTTGCGAGGCGGGAATATTCAGTACGTAATCGGCCCCCAAGGCTCCCGTTTGCCGCTTCATGGCTTTGATGTCCAGTGAGAAGAAACCTTCGTCGGTTTTCAGCACAAAATCTTGCCCCCAGTCCTGACCGTTGGTAGCCCCAAACGAGCGCTGCGGGCGAGGCAGTTGGTAAAGGTCGGCGAAAACGATTTCGCCCAGGCTGCCCGTGTAGCGCAGCACCCGCGTGTTGCTCGTTTTGTCGATGGATTTATCCCAAATGTTGGCTACCCGGTGGTGGGTCAGCGAATGCTCCACGAGCTGACGAGCGTAGCTTTTCTGCTCGTCGGTTACGGCGATTTGAAGATAAAACTCATTCGTCAAAATAGGTGCGCATTTTCTTGAAAGCCAAAAGGTATTCTTCGGTGAAGGTGCTGGCTTTGGGGTACTTATCTAATTTCTTAATTGACTTTTTTAGATACTCGAAGGCTTTATCGGCATCCCGTCGGTCATAAAAATAAGCTTGCCAACGTTTTGCGGAAGGGCTGCCCTTACTCAAACCCAGTCCAT
This sequence comes from Cytophagales bacterium, assembly GCA_038256395.1. Lineage (GTDB taxonomy): Bacteria > Bacteroidota > Bacteroidia > Cytophagales > Spirosomataceae > Persicitalea. The sequence continues at coordinate 2,613 of JBBSKK010000112.1, forward strand.
GGGCGTAAAAGACAAAAGGCGATGTGACCAAGCCCGTTTCGAAGTAGGTCTGCTTGTTCTTCTTCACGCAGTCGAAGTACTTGATGAGGTAGTCGAGGTGAGTGACAGCCCGTTTCCGAATTTCTGCGTCGGTTTGCTTGGCATTCGGTTTCAGTCGCCAGTCGTTATGCTCCGGTGCCAGCAAATCGACATCGCCGTAAATATACTGCTTGCTTGGCTGGCAAACCAGCGTCAGTTCGCCTTCGGTAGGGCCGACATCCGCCAAAGTTAGAATTAACATTTGGTCATTTTGCTCGATAATATGGAAGGAAAACTGCGCTTTTTTACCGATCTGAAGCGTCAGGCGGTCGCCGCTTTGTGACCAGGTGCCCTGCCGGTAAGGCGTTTCAGTAGAAAAGAAAGCCGAGCGTTGCCCCTCGTAAAGCGCAAAAGTCGAGTTTTGGAAGCCGGAACGCATGGCCTGGATTTGCTGGCCACGTTCGTAGTCCTCGGGCGTAGCCAAGGGGCTGGGCTGGTAGCTGATCCTGCCGATTTTCCAGGTGGCGACGAGGGGGTCGGTAGGATGGCATTGTGCGAATATTACCCCTAATAACCAACAGGCTAGCTTTATTTTTCTACGGTTATACCTCAACATTGTCCAATATCAGAATGTCGCAATAAAGATTATTTATTCCAACATTCTATAATTCGCTAACTGCGCGGGCGGCCGCCTCGGGGTCGGTACGCCGCAGCGGCCGCGCCGTAAAAATTATCAAGGCAATCCCAGCAAAAAACCAATCGTAAAATTCGCATCCCAGTCGAACACGAACTGATTCGTTCCTGTGGCGTCGGCGATGGCTTTATATATGTTGATGCCGGCTTTAGACTTGGCATTTTCCAGTTTGTAGACGTCGGGCGCGCTCAGGACGGTATAGCGTTCTTTGCCCTTTCGCACTTCCTTCGCCATCTCAAAGGGAACGCCGCCGATAATGAAGCAGGTCTTGCGACGGTCGGTCGGAATTTGCTTCGCCTTAGCCATCACCTCGTTATATACCTTGTCGTCCGGCACGTTTTCCTGGAAGTATTTGGCACCGTAGGTTTCGATGGCCCGGACGCTGCCGTTTTCCATCCACGATATTTTGGTATTGCCCGACCCGATGTCGGTCACGAAGGCCCGTTGGTCGTAGAGTTCGGGCAGCACCGATTTCAGGGCTAATGTACCCTCCTGCTGCGGCGTAACCTGATTGACCTGATAGCCCAGCGACTTCAAGGCCGAGGTAATTTTGCTGGTCACGTCGGCCTTGGCCGCGCCTGAACTCACCACAAAGTGAATGCTCTTGCCATTTACGCCGTAGTCGAGCATACCGCCAATGTACCGTTTCAGACCCATGCGGATATCGGCGTCGGTGGCCATGTTTTCCGTCACCAGGCTATTACCAAACTCCGCCTTTTCCAGTTTCCAGCGTTTTTGTGGATCGACGTTGATAATAAAAGAGTTAAAGCCACTGGCACCCAACTCGACCACGCCTTTAAGCGTACCGTTGACGGGTTCGGGGGCGTCGTAGTCAAAGGATGCACCCGCCACGTCGGAGGCGTAGTTATCGGGATTGGAAGTAGAGGTAGGTTCCGGAGTTTTGTACTCCGAGCTGCCCTCCGGCGATTCGGTCCGAGCGTTGTCGGCCATTGATTCGAGGGCTTTTTGGCCTCCAAAATATTTAAAACCAAAGTAAAGAGCGGCAAGGATGAGGGCGGTGATGATTAAGCGCCCGGCTACGGTGAGTCGTTTCATTTTAGGGAGAGTTTAAAGTGAGGCACAAAGGCAAAAAGGCACAAAGTTATCGTTCTCTGGTAATTAGTAGTGAGTGAAAATCTAACTATCTTATTTAATTGGCTATTGTTCACTAATCCAATAGTCCGCGATAATTGGAGTCTTTTGGGGGATTTAATTCTATGGTGCGGGGGACGGGGTCAGGGGCGTTGAGGTCCACGAGGGAGAATTCGCCCTGGTTGTAGGCTTCGAGCATCTTTTGGCCTTTGTCGGAGAGAATGCCGTTTTGCACGTCCACGCCGTTGATGAAGTCCATCGAGAGGTCCATCGCCCGCTTCATCTCGCCGAGTTTGCGGCTCATGTCGTCCTGAATGTACTCCATCGACTCGTCGAAATAAAACTTCTTATCGGGGTTACCCTTGAAAATGCTGATGGCTGTGCGCAGGGCGTTGGAGCTTTCCTTGACGATCTTGTATTCCGTTTCCTTCAATTTGACCTTGATTTCGGTCTCTTTGATGAAATAATCCGCGCTGGTGTTCACCTTTTCCATGAATTCCAGGATGGTTTTCATGTTACGTTGCAGCGGGAAAAGCTTCTCGTTCATTTCCTGCAAACCCGCGCCCTCAATAGTGGCGAGTTGGGCCGTTTCGCGCATACCGGGCTTGTGCGAAAGCTCGCTGGCTTTGTTGGCCTCGGCGAATTTCTGCTTGATCTGCTCGTTGTTCTCGTTGATCTTCTTGTTCAGCTTTACGAGCTGCCCGGCCAGGGTGTTAATTTGCCCCTGCATTTTCTGGCGCTTGTCTTTGAGGTCGCTGATGTAGATTTTCATGATCGCAATCGGATCCAGCTTGATGACCAGCCCCGTGATTTTGCGCATCAGCGTTTTGAACAAAAAGAAAACCGCAGTCCGCACATCGCTACTTGTGAAAAGAAAAACCAGTCCTGCCAGCGCCGCTAGCAGTATGCCCAGGTACAGCGTATTCTGCGTCACCTCGATAAGGAACAGGGCGATGATATTCCAATAATATAGAATCAAAGCGCCCGCTGCGCCCATAAAAAGCATCGAAGTAATGCCCTCGGGCTTGGACCAGTACGACTTTTTGTGATCGTCGTCGGTGCCGCCAATTTGTGAAAAGTCAGCCATTTTTTAGGGAGTTTATGAGTTTAAAGTCTATGAGTCTATGAGTCTATGAGTCTGCGAGTCTCTACATCCACGAGTTTTAAAACTCATAAACTTTAAACTCATAAACTCATAAACTTTACAAGTATCGACCAATCTTCTCAACATCAGCGTTAATCTGATCGACCATGCTTTGATAGGTGAGGTCAAAGCTGTCACGGTTGGTGTTAATTTTGTCGGTTTGTTCTTCGATTTCATCGTTGATTTTTTCCAAGCGGTCGTTGCTGGCGTCGATCTTTTTTTTTAAATCCATAATATGCTGCGCATATGTTTTTGTATCCTCCTGTAACTTTTTGGATTCTTGCTTCAAACTGCCGATGCGATCGTCGTTGGCCTTCTCGACATCCTTTAAGAAATTTTCCCGGTCTTTGTTCAGGACATTTCCGTAATGATTGGCCGAACTCGTCAGCACCGAGGTGTCGGTGACGCCCGCCGCCATCGCCTTGAAACTCGCCCATGAGGCCTGAAACTGTTTTTCCTCGTTCAGCCCCAACCCTTCCATGCTTTTCAGGGCCTGCTTGAACTCGAAATAGTCGGGACCGGGCAAGTTCGCCTTTTCCAATAACTCGGCAAAATGATCGACGAATTTGCGATCGACTTCGCCGGTTCGGACGGTCGGTGGCACGACCGGGATGGTATTTGCGACTGGTCGGTCCGTAGACGGCGGCGTTTCCTTTTGCTTTTCAGTGGTCAAAACGGGGTCAGGCTGCTTCTCTTCCGGGTCTTTTATAAAAAAGCCCAGCAGTTTACGACCCAGGCTTTTCTCTGTTTCAGCCATGTTTTTGCAGATTTAAGTAGAAGCTTGATTAAATTTACCTGTCAATATTACGAAACCATCTCCGTTTTTTCGATATTGGATTTTGACGAGCGGTGCAGAACGTGGATAACACCTTGGAAAATTTGGACGGCGTTTTGCCCTAAAACCTGTTCTGAGTGGAATTTCTTTCTTAGCTTAACGATTTGAAAACTTACCTTTTTTTGCCTAAATCAATTTTCAAGACGCAATAAATTCCCAACACTCATGCTAAAATTAGGCCTCAATAGTGCCATTCTTTCTGATTTCAACCTCGAACACACCGTCGCCTTTGCCGCGCAGCACGGCTTTAGTTGTGTGGAGGTCATGTGCTGGCCCCGCGACAATGACGACTCCCGGCGCTACGCGGGCGTGTCACACATCGATGTCACCAACCTCGACGACAAGAAAATAAGCGACATCCACTACGCGCTCCGCACGGCCAACGTCAGCATCTCGGCCCTGGGCTATTACCCCAACCCGCTCGACCCGGATAAGAAAAAATCCGGCCCCGACATCGAACACATCAAGGAACTGATTCGCGCGGCTGCCAAATTAAACGTTCCGGTCGTGACGACTTTCATTGGTCGTGATCCGGCCAAAAATATCGCCGACAACCTGAAGACCTTCGCCGACGTGTGGCCAGGAATTGTGAAAGTCGCTGAGGAGAACAACATCAAGATCGCCATAGAAAACTGCCCGATGTTTTTCACCGACGACGAGTGGCCGGGTGGCAAGAACCTGGCCATCAGCCCGGCGGTCTGGACGAAGATGTTCGAGATAATCCCAAGCACCTGCTTTGGCCTGAACTACGACCCCTCACACATGGTGTGGCAGATGATGGACGAAGTGAAACCCATTTATCAGTTTAAAGATCGTCTCCATCATATTCACTTGAAGGATGTTAGAGTTTATAAAGACAAACTCGACCAGGTCGGCATCCTGGCTAATCCGCTGGAGTACCACTCGCCGAAACTACCCGGCCTGGGCGACGTGAATTGGCGCGGCTTCTTCGCTGCACTCACCGATGTGCGCTATCGGGGACCAGTGGTCATCGAAATCGAGGACAAAGCCTACGAAGCCAACATTACTGACGTAAAATCAGCCATTTTGACGAGCCGGAATTATGTGAATCAATTTTTAGGATGAACAACACCTTTTTGACCCTCATCCTATCTGCATTCCTTGGAAATATACTCTCCTGCTCTTCAGTTTCGTCGGACGCGCCTTTTCGGTACGAGGGGGAGAAAATAAAAGGCGTCGCCTTTGTGGCGCCGCGCGATTCTTTGGCGGATACGACCTACCTGCCCGTCAAGAAAATCAACGCGGAGTGGGTAGCGCTAATGCCCTACGGCTACACGCGGGAAGGCACGGCAGATTTCGTGTTTGCGCAGGACAACGACTGGAAATGGTGGGGCGAGTCGCCGCGCGGCGTGGCGCACTGCGTGCAGGTCGCCCACGCCCAGGGTCTGAAAGTAATGCTAAAGCCGCACATGTGGGCGGGGCGTGGTACTTTCACTGGCCACTTCGACCTGGCGACCGAGGCGGAATGGCAGACCTTCGAAAAGGGCTATGGCGAATATCTGCTGGACTTCGCCCGCATTGCCGACAGCACCCACGTGGAGCTGTACTGCATCGGTACCGAAATGCAAACCTTCGTCAAGAAACGCCCCCAGTTCTGGTTTCAGATTATCCGGGACATCAAAAAAATTTACAAAGGGCCGCTGACCTACGCCGAAAACTGGGATTCCTACCAGGAGGTACCCTTC
>JBBSKK010000113.1:0-8066 GCA_038256395.1 Cytophagales bacterium
AGATTACCCGAACAGCAGAATTATTTTCAAATGATTCATTGAGCTCAGTAGCAAATCTTACAATCCTGATACCCAGATTCCTGAGCTTCCGAAACTGTCACGGTGCTTACTCCCGATTTACATCGGTTGAGTCCCCGGCAATTAGAAGAGTGATAGGCGTAAGAACTTCGGCTCATGCAGATATAAACTTTACCCTCCCTTCGGCGAGGGGCAACTGTAACCCGTGACGAGGATGGTCTCGGATTAGAACTATGACTGTGAGTAGTGGCGGGAGCTGCTCTTGCCTGTCGAGTTGTCGGCGGCGCTGATCTTGAAGGTTTTTTTGTATCATGAGCAGTAGTCCTCGCTACTACAGCACCAGTTGACAGATAGGATGCTTTGACGTACCCTGTTTCCATTTTACTAGTTCGAACCAAAGCCCAGTCGTCAAGTAGAAACACCAAATGAATTTTGGTGTTTCTCGGAAGTTTTGCGACAATACGGGAAGAAGTGGTCGCTTCCTCTCGCAGATTCAGCATTTCTGCTTTCACAAATAACTCATTTGTTTGAGCTACAAGAGTCAACGAAGACGAGAGAATAATTGCTGAGAGCGTCAGAAAAATTTTTCTAAATTTTGCCATCATCCTATTAGGCAGAATACCTTTTCAAAACTCCTAAACTCAAAAACAATAGCCCTCCCCTACTTCACCAAATGATCGTCCCACTCTTTCACCTTCAGCCCGGTCAGTTGGTGTCCAGTTTAATTTCTCCTTTCCCTCAGCATTTCACGGGCTTCCTGATCAGAGTAAACTTCTCCCCGGTCAGACTGCGCCAAGCCGCTATAGATTTTTTGTAGCAAGATCAATTTATCCATCAATTCATCGAATTGAAAATTGATCGGGCAGTTCCTTCAAACTGTTGACCACTTGCTCTTTCCTTACCATGACGTTTTTTTGGACAATTTACGAATTAACCTCCAAATGATCGTCCCACTCCTTCACCTTCGGCCCGGTCAGTTTTCCTAAGCTTTTCCCGACCAAAATCGCCACCGTGGCGTCGCTGGTGACGTTGACCACCGTGCGGCACATGTCGAGCGGACGGTCCACGGCGAAGATCAGGGCGATGCCCGCCGGGTTGACGCCAATGGATTCCAGTACGATGACCAGCATGAGAATGCCCGCCCCCGGCACTGCCGCCGAGCCGATGGACGCCAGCGTGGCCGTCAGAACGATGGTGAGTTGCTGACCGATGGTGAGGGCGTCGCCGAAGGCCTGGGCGATGAAAACCGCAGCCACGGCCTGATACAAACTGGTACCGTCCATGTTTATGGTAGCCCCCACGGGCAGCACGAACGAAACGACTTCCTTATCCACCCCGATGTGTTCCTCCACGCGCTCCATAGTCACGGGGAGCGTGGCCGCGCTGGAACTGGTTGAAAACGCAAGGAGTTGGGCCGGAGCCATGCCCCGGAAGAAATCGCCGTATTTTATGCCGGCAAAAACCTTGACCAAAGTCGGATAAAAGGCAAAAACCAGCACCCCCAGTCCGAATATGACTGTGAGCGCGTAGGCCCCAAGCGCCTTGAACACATCGGGCGAGGGCGACTCCACCACCAACGCCGCCAACAGCGCGAACACGCCGTAGGGCGCGGCCAGCATGATGAGGTCGATCATTTTCAGCACCACTTCGTTGACGCCGTCGAAGAATTTCTTCACCGTTTCGGATTTTTCCGAGGGAATGAGGATAAGGCCAATGCCGAAAAAGACGACGAAGAAAATCACCTGCAGCATATTGCCGTTGGAAGCGGCGGCGGCGATAAGGTTGTCAGGCACTACGTCCACGAGTGCACTCAGTGGCCCCTTGTTCTGGTTTTCGGCGGCTCGGCCTACGTTCTGCTCGGCGCTCACGCCAAAACTTTCCATCAGGTCGGTGCGGGTGGCTTCTTCAATGAAACTACCCGGCTGTACTAGGTTGACAATGATCAAACCCAGCATTACCGCTAGGAGCGTACTAACAATGTACAGGCCCAAAGTCCGGGTGCCAAGCTTGGATAGCTGCCGAATATCGTCTAAGTCAGAAACGCCTTTGATAAGCGAGGCCACGATCAGCGGAATGGCAATGAGTTTCAGCAGGTTGATAAAAATCGTACCCCAAGGCTTGATCCAGGCCACCACGAAATCGCTGCCCCAGTCGAAGCGCGAAAAAATATAGCCAGCCAAAATGCCGGCCGCCATGCCGATGAGGATTTGCCAATGCAGTGCTAATCGTTTCACTTAGTTGAGAATTAAAATGTTCTTCCGTGATCGCATCAGAATGCCACAACTAATTTGGCTCGAATTACGAATGAATGCTCAAACAACGGAAATTTGAGCTTGAATTGCAACGCCTACTCTGCGCCCTCAAAGTCATTCTCAACTCTCAACTCTCCACTCTCAACTATTCCTCCCATAAATCTGCCAACATCTCCCACGGAATTTGGCCGCGCTTTTTGGTTTCGGAGGTGAAAAGTTCCAGCAGACGGGTGAGTTCCTGGTCGTCAGTTTTACCCGAGGCGCTGATGACGGCCTGCGCCACGTTTTTGGCCATAACCGCCGGGTCGCCGGTGGCCCAGGCCTGGCCGTATTGCGTCCAAAAATCGTCGGTCGCGGTCGGGGCGTAAGCGGGGATTTCCTGCGTCTTGCCTGCAGCGGGCGCAGCAACGGGCATGGCTGGTGCTTTTTCGGAATAATGAACGGAGGTGATGCCTTCTTTGAAATTATCGAAAGTTTGCCGCAGCGTTTGTCCCGGCCAGCGGAGTTCCATGGCGCCTTCCGTAGGGCGATAGACGGCGGTGTAGATCGTGCCGAAGCCTTCGTTGAAACGGCGGGCGTAGAGCGGCGAATGCAGGAAAGTCTGCACGGTAGTTTCGGCGTCGGGTTTGGTTATTTTTAGTAATTCCAATAAGAATTTCTCCCGCTCGACCGTCTTGGAAAACTTTGCGTGTTCGGGCCAATCGACTTCGCCTTGGTGGTTGGTGGATACCAGCGCGTCGGTCATGACCGCCGCGTGATCGGGGGAAATTCGCAGCATTTTGTGGTCGCCGCTTCGGTCCAATACCATAATATTGTACGCCATGTGCGAAGGAATCCGCACCAGCGCCTCGACGGCCTCCTCGACATTGCTGCAAAATTCCAGGACGTAGCGCAGGATGAACGGGATGCCGAAGCCTTTCCCTACCACTTTGCGTCCTCCGAAGGTGAGCGATGCCACGAGTCCGTCTTCGTTGATACCATCCACGACGCCCCACAGGCAATCGCCCGTCGCCATGACCTGCTTGCCATTCCAGGCCGAGTGCAGCACGGTGCCTTCGCTAAGGTTGGGGTGGTAGTCATAGTTGCGGACGAGTTGGGGCGGGTTTTGCGTCACCACCTGCGAACAGCCCGAGATGTAGGCGGGCGGCTGCCAGCCCGTGAGGAAGCGTGCGGCTATGGGATCGTTGCCCGCCAGTTCGCACAGGCGGCGGTAGGTGGGCATCAGTTCGGGCATGTAGCGTTCTAGTTCGGCTACCGAGGTTGTTAAATCAGGATTGTGCACTGCGCCTTTGGACTCGAACCAGGTGCGGTAGGCGGGCCAATGGAGGTTGAAAAGTTGCTGCCACTTGGGGCCGGGCGTGGATTCGGATATGGACTTGAAGTCGAGATTTAGCATCAAATATTTTAAAAAAAGGTCGAAAAAGGTGCAAAAACAGAACGTTTTAAGGAAAAGTTAGTTCAAACCAAATTTTCTTTTGCCGCCTTTTTTACCTATATTTGGAGAATAGCCGCCAATTGTCCTACGAAATTTATGAGTGAAGCTTCACCGAGTCCCCGCCTACCCGCCTACCCTACTCTTCTCTTGAACAAAAAGCTCCTCGGCCGGGGAAGCTGCTCCTAGTTTTTTCTTCTTTCTTCGATTCTTACTTTCCGCAGACTTTTGAAATTCATCTCGCCAAGGCCCGGATTCCTTGTCTGCGCCCGCTCTGCCTTGCACTTCATTATAATTCTTTAGAAAAAAATGCAAAGGAATGATTTTTGTAACATTTTAATTACAAACTGTTAGTATTACAAACCCTCCTGAATTATCCATTAGATAAATGACCGCCGAAATCACTAAATCTCAAGAATTATTTGAAAGAAGAAAAAACGCTGTGGCTAACGGTGTGGGCGTGTTCAATACCGCCACCGCCCGCGACGCCAAAGGCGCGATCATCACCAACGAAGACGGCGAAGAACTCATCGACTTCGCGGGCGGCATCGGCGTGGTTAACGCCGGGCATTGCCCCGAATCGGTCGTGGCCGCCATCCGCGAGCAGGCGGGCAAGTATCTGCACACGAGCTTTAACGTCGTCACTTATGAGCCTTACGTAGAACTCTGCGAGCAGCTTTGTGAAATTCTGCCACACGGCGAAAAAACAAAGGCCATGCTTATCAGCACGGGGGCTGAGGCGGTGGAAAACGCCATCAAAATTGCCCGAATGGCGACCAAACGACAGGCGATCCTTTGCTTCACTGATGCCTACCACGGCCGCACGATGATGGCCATGACGCTCACCAGCAAAATCAACTACAAAATCGACTGCGGACCATTCGCGCCGGAGGTGTACCGACTGCCTTTCCCTAACTACTACCGCTACGGCAACGGCCTGAGCCTGGACGACTACATCGACCAGGAACTGCGCCGGTTGGATGACAGCGGCCATAACCTCGTCGTTCCCGACAGTTTGGCGGCGATTATCATCGAACCCATTCAGGGTGAGGGCGGCTTTTACGCCGTGCCGCAACGCTACCTCGAAGGACTCCGCGCCTACTGCGACCAACACGGCATCATGCTCATTCTGGATGAAGTACAAAGCGGCTTTGCCCGTACAGGAAACTGGGCTAGTTGGCAGGAATACGGCGTACAACCTGATATTAGCACCTACGCCAAGTCGATGGGTTCGGGACTGCCAATTGCGGCGGTCGTGGGCCGGGCCGAAGTGATGGACGCGGCCGGGCCGGGCACCATCGGCGGTACCTACATCGGTAGCCCGATTTGCTGCGCGGCGTCCTTGGCTACCATTAAGTACATGAAGGAAATCAACCTCAACGCCCGAGCAAAAGAAATCGGCAAGATGTTCATGGAGCGTTTCGAGAAACTCCAAAAACACGTCCCCGCCATCGGCGACGTGCGCGGCTTCGGGGCCATGAATGCCATTGAATTCGTCAAAAACGGCTCCCCCACCCAACCCGACGGCGACCTCTGCACCGAAATCGTCAAAGGCTGCGCCGAACTCGGCCTCATCCTCATCAGCGCCGGCACCAACAAAAACATCATCAGAGTCCTCTCTCCGCTAGTGATTACAAATGAGCAATTCACGCGGGGGCTGGACATAATGGAAGAAGTAATTTTAAAATTGGTGGAAAGTTAACAGTGTTTTTGATTGACACTTTTTACTTTGCCCCTTTGGAACTTTGCCCCTTTACCCCTTAAAAAAAATGAAACCATTCGCCATAGCCGGAATACAAATGCGCGTGTCGGCCACGCACGCCAACGTCGAGTTGATGAAATTGAAGCTGGACATCGCCATGAACCTTTACCCCTGGGTCGAGATGGTCGTGTTCAGCGAGCTGTGCGCCTACGGGCCGCTGCTGCACAACGCCCAGGAAGTGCCGGGACATTTTGAAGAAGAAATGCGGGCCGCCGCCAAAAAGCACGGCGTGTGGCTGCTGCCGGGTTCAATTTTTGAAAAAAGACACGGTCACTATTATAACACCGCCACGGTCATCGACCCCGAGGGCGAAGTCGTGCAGCGGTACAGCAAGATGTTTCCCTTCTACCCGTTCGAGGTCGGAGTGACGCCAGGCCACGAATTTTGCGTCTTCGACGTGCCAGAGGTGGGCCGCTTTGGCGTGTCGATTTGCTACGATATGTGGTTTCCCGAAACCATCCGTACCCTCACCGTCATGGGCGCCGAGGTGATCCTGCATCCCACGATGACAGGTACTATCGACCGCGATGCCGAACTTTCCATTGCCAGGGCGATGGCGACGGTCAACCAATGTTACCTGTTCGACGTGAACGGTCTGGATTCCGGCGGCATTGGCCGCTCGATCGTTTGCGGGCCGGACGGGCGCGTCATTTACGAAGCCGGTGCGACGGAGGAGATTTTCCCTCTCGAACTCAACATCGAGCGCGTCAAGCGCAGCCGCGAAATGGGCGTCCTTCGCTTGGGTCAGCCGCTCAAGAGCTTCCGCGACCACATCGGCGATTTCAAGATTTACCAGCCCGGCGCCAAGCACGAATACCTGGAATCTCTCGGCCCGCTCATCAAGCCTACCAAGCTGAAAAATCTGACCGAATTAAAGCAAAAAGAAGCCGATTTAGAACTACCCATCAGCGGCATAGGCTACAAAGGTGACGAGGTTCTTCCGGTAGGCGATAATGGTTTTTTGGGTTAACGGTTAAAGGGTTATAGGGTTAAACGGGCTTCTACGATTTTAAGAATTATGACCTTTTGACTTCCGCGGGGTACTCCCCTTGACCTTTTAACGGCACGGGCCGCATTAACCGTTTAACCCATTCGATAAACGCTTCCCTAAACCCCAACATTACCTAAACTATGAAACCCAAGAAGCAACAATCCTCCTCCTATTTCAGCATCGGTCAGCTACGGCTCGATCACTGGAATGAATTGAAAAACGAATGCTCATTTCTGGCGCGATGCAAGCCGGACTCCAAGCTGGCCAAACAACACAGAACCCGCATCGAAGAATTGCTCGATCACCTCAAAACGGTGGAGCGGTACTACACTTTTCCGGGTAGCGGGAAGGTCGAGAAACTGCGCCACATGCTGGTTCGCGAGGAGTTGACGGCTTTGGCCCACAACGTGGCGGTCACCACGCGCCAATTGGTGGGCGACGCTTACCGCAGTCATCCGCTGTCGGCTTTGGAAGAAGAAAGCGAGTACGGCGGGGTGCAGGAAATCCGGGAGGTGGGAAATGGTACCGCCAAGAATTACTTCGAGGTACTTTTTGTCGAGGACATGACTCCCATCGACGAAACGGCTTTGCACGAAAAATTACAAGACTTGCGCGACCCCAACGAGCAGTTTGTGTACGATGTGCTGGTGCAGCATTCGTTTCAGGACGCGCTGATTGCCCTTATTTTCAATCATAATATTCAGGCCGTCGTGGTTCGCTATGCACCGCCGTTTTTGTCGGAAAACATTTCGCCGCTCATCAAGCCCTACATCCAGAATGTGCTGAATATCGACCTAGAAGACCGCCCGGAAGCCGAACTTGGCCCGTTGCTGGGCGAATACGTAAAGCAATTCCGGCCCGAACTGGATACCTATTACGTCACGGATACTTCGCTGAATGATTTAAAGGACAGCACCTTGCAGACTTTCCAGCGAATTTACTACCGCCGGGAGGATTTGCAGGAACTGCATTTGGGAATTATTCAGGGCATCCGCGAGCGCTACGAAACGCCGTTTTTCAGTGCTTTGAAAGAATACAGCCAAAAGCCGACGGGTGTCTTCCACGCCATGCCGATTTCGCGGGGTAATTCGGTCTTCAAATCGCGCTGGATTAAGGACTTCGGCGATTTCTACGGTCGGAATATGTTTTTGGCCGAAACTTCCTCCACCACGGGCGGACTGGACTCGCTGCTGCAACCGACGGGCTCTTTGAAAAAAGCCCAGGAAATGGCATCAGCGGCTTATGGTTCGCAGCGTACATTTTTTGTCACGAATGGTACTTCTACCGCCAACAAAATTGTATTACAAGCCCTGGTCGAGCCAGAGGATTTGGTGCTGATCGACCGCGATTGCCACAAATCGCACCATTACGGCATGGTACTGGCGGGGTCGTATCCGGTGTATCTCGACTCCTACCCCATCGAAAAATACTCGATGTACGGCGCGGTGCCGCTGGCTTCGATTAAGGAAAAACTCCTGAAACTCAAAGCCGCCGGGCAGCTCCACAAAGTCAAAATGCTGCTGCTGACCAACTGCTCTTTCGACGGGCTAGTCTATAACGTCGAGCGCGTGATGGAGGAAATTTTGGCCATCAAACCCGACATGATTTTCC
>JBBSKK010000114.1:0-8043 GCA_038256395.1 Cytophagales bacterium
GATGAATGATGAGTGATGAAGGGAAGGACGCAACGGGCTATATTCTAACGAACAGCTTTTTCTTGTACATCCAATATAGAATTAGCCATTGCACGGCTAGGATGACGAAACCGCTGATTAGGGTTTTGTAGGGTTCACCGAATAGTAAATCGTACTGCTGACTGACGTTGATGCGGAACGATTCGTCGATGAAGCCAACCACCGTGTGCGCCAGTACGTAAGCCGCTATCGAGTTCATGCCTACGACTATCAACGGTAAAAAGGCGCGTTGCGTGTTTCGGACATCCACTACGTAATAAAACGCAGCGAGCAACACAAAGCACCAGCCTCCGCTAAACAAAGTCCAGGCGGGCGTCCATATACGCTTCACGATGGGGTTAATTCCGGTAAAGTGTAAAAATAAAGCTACTGCGAACAGGCCCGCTGCCACAATGGCCAGTCGGCGCAGGAGCCACGGAGCGGCTGAAGCGCTTTTAAGCCAGCGCCCGGCAAGCAAGCCTAAAATCATGGTGCCCAGCGTGGGAATAAAACTCAGCGTGGCGTAACCGCCGCCGTTGAGTACGAAGGGTTTTTCCCTCGGGAACTGGTTCAAAAACCAGCGGTCGAAGGCCCAGGCAGCGTTGGTGTTTTTGTTCCAATGCGCGGCAAAACCGCTCAGGTGGTGTTCCCAATCGGCGGTAACGCCCGTTTGTGACCAGTCGAAATCCGGCCCCGGCAGCGGATACAAGGCGAACAAAGCCCAGTAGCCAACTAAAATCACCGTCAAAGCTATCCAAACAGTGCGCTCGGAGCGAAAGCCCAGTGCGTAAAGAAAGGGATAGCCCAGACCGATCTGGGTCAGTGTATCCTCAAAGGTGAAGTTGGTCTGGCTGCGGGACATGGAACGCAGGAATATCCCCAGAAGAATCAGCACCAAAGCCCGGCGCAGGGTGCGCAGCCACAGGTACGTTTGGCTATGGTCGCGCGTGGCCCGACTGGCAATAGAGTAGGGGAGGGCCACGCCTACCAGAAACGTAAACGAAGGCTGGATCAAGTCGTGCAGCGAGCAACCTACCCAGGCTACGTGGCTCTGCTGGTAACCCAGGAATGCCCAGAACGAGCTTTCGGGTAAGGCTTCGGCGACGTGACTGAATTCCAGTACCTCGGCCATCATCAGCAGCATGACCAGGCCCCGGTAGGCATCTACCGACGATACGCGATTATTTAGTGGAGAGTGGACAGTTGACAATGGACAGTGCTTTTTACTTCGCTTTCAATTATATCGCGAAAAGTTGGCTGATGTCCTGAAAGGATTTGAATTCCAGAGCGTTGCCCGAGGGGTCGAGGAAAAACATGGTAGCTTGTTCACCGGGCTGGCCTTTGAAACGGATATAGGGTTCGATGATGAACTTGATGCCGTGGCTTTTCAGGCGGGCTTCCAGCGCGTGCCAGTCGTCCCATTCCAGCACCACACCGTAGTGCGGTACGGGTACGTCGTGCCCGTCCACCGGATTGGAGTGAAGTGCCTCGGCCTCGGCGGGCCGGGGTTTATAGTGAATAACGAACTGATGACCGTACAAGTCGAAATCGGTCCAATGCGTGTCGCTGCGGCCTTCGCCGCAGCCGAGTACCTCGCGGTAAAATTTCCGGGCGTCTTCCAAATCGTGGACGGGAACGGCTACGTGAAAGGGGGTTAGTTTGGGCATAAAAAAAGATTTTTTACCGTTTGAATTTTATTATATATACGCAATCTTCTGGGGGTTACTCCCACAAAATCCGCCGTACCACCGCCCGCTTTCCGTCGATCTCCAACCCTAAAAACTCGATTCCCTTTCCCGACTCGGGCAGATTTTCTGATACCTGATGCGATCCCGGCACTAGCCGACCCAGCGAAGTACAGTTATTTTCTTGGATTAGTGCATAGGGTGAGTTCAGACATAAAAAGATGCCTTCACCTCATAATCAAGGCAAAGGCATCTTTTTAATGAAGAAAGAGCAATGAAAAATGAACAAGACTGTGGATTGTGGCAAATTCTTCATCCTTCCTTGTTCATTAACTAAGCGTTCATCTTCTTCAACTCGCTCACGGCGTGGTCGGCGGCGCGGGCGGTGAGGGCCATGTACGTCAGCGAAGGGTTCACGCAGGAGGCCGAAGTCATGCAGGCCCCGTCGGTCACGTACACGTTTTCGGCCCCCCACACCTGGTTGTGTTTGTTGAGTACCGAGTTCTTCGGATCGGTACCCATGCGGGCGGTACCCATTTCGTGGATGCCGATGCCGGGGGCTTTCGACTCGTCGTTGTACGGGTTGACGTTCTTCACGCCGGCGGCTTCGAGCATTTCGGCGGCGTCGTTCATCATGTCCACGCGCATTTTCTTCTCATTTTCGCCATAAGCGGCGTCGAAGACCACGATTTCCATGCCCCACTTGTCTTTTTCGGTGCTGAGCGTAAAGCGGTTGTCGGCGTTCGGGATCATTTCGCCGAAGCCGCCCATGCCGATATTCCACGGGCCTGGCTTGGACATTTCTTCCTTGAAAGCCGCGCCGAAGCCCGGCTGTCCGCCTCCCCGGCCCCAACTTGCCCGGCTGCCGCCGCCCTGGTAGCCAAAGCCGCGTACGTAGTCGCGCTTGTCGCCGTTCCAGTTGCGGTAACGAGGGACATAAATACCGTTGGCGCGGCGTCCGAAGTAGTACTTGTCGTCGAAGCCCTCCATCGTACCCGAGGCTCCAACCGCCAGGTGATGGTCCATGATGTTGCGACCCAGTTGGTCGCTCTCGTTGCCCAGCCCATTGGGGTGGCGGTCCGACTTCGACTTCATCAAAATGGTGGTCGAAGGAATGGACGAAGCATTCAGGAAAATGACTTTGGCGTAATATTCCTTGATGTCGCCGGGGTCGTTCTGGTTGATTACCCGCACCCCCGTGGCTTTCCCCGCCTTGTCGTCGAAGATTACCTCCGAAACGATGGAGTCAGGCAATAGCGTCAGGTTGCCGGTTTTGGTGGCGGCGGGCAGCGTGGCCGACTGCGTGCTGAAATACGCCCCGAACGGACAGCCCCTCATGCACATATTGCGAAATTGGCAAGCCGCCCGGCCCAACTCGGTATGGAAATCCTGGGGCTGGGTGAGGTGCGCTACGCGACCGATAATGACTTTGCGCCCGGCAAACTTAGACTCCACGTCGCCCTTCACCTTCACTTCTACACAGTTGAGGTCCATCGGCGGCAAAAACTTGCCGTCCGGCAGTACATCCAGTCCATCGCGAGAACCGCTGATACCCGCAAATTTCTCCGCATAATCGTACCAGGGCGCTACATCCTTATAGCGAATGGGCCAATCGGTACCCAGGTCTTCTTTGGCGTTGGCCTCGAAATCCTCCTCGTTCCAGCGGTAACTTTGGCGGCCCCACAGCAGTGAGCGGCCACCCACATGGTAACCTCGTATCCAGTCGAAGCGGCGGGTTTCCTTGTAGGGGTTCTCTTTATCGTTCTCAAAGAAATGGCGGTGTTCCTCATTGGCCGTGTAGCCCGTGCGGAAGTTAGCCCAGTATTCTTCGCGGGCCATTGTGGATGGGCGGCCCCGGTGTTCCAATTCCCAGGGGGGGGCTTGCATGGTAGGGTAGTCGGTGATATGCTTCACGTCACGCCCCCGTTCCAGCATCAGGACTTTCAGCCCCTTTTCGGTCAATTCTTTTGCTGCCCAGCCGCCGCTAATTCCCGATCCCACGACAATGGCATCGTAAGTAGCTTGCTGCTTGGCTTTTAAGTTCAGGTTCATTTGATTTTGTTCTTTTATGGAGGTATGTAGAAATGCCGAAGATTATTTTAGACGATAGACGATCACATCGCCCATGCCTTCTGACCCGGTAGGAGGTCGATGCAACCATCGTACCGGCCTGGAATAGCCACGTATTCCAGGGCTTGGGTAGCGCCCGACTCCGAGGTGAAATAGCCCAGCAGCGTCAGTTCCTTCATCAGCCGGAAGAACGGTACGCCCGGCTCGGCAAACTCCTTACCCGCTTCCTGGGCTTTGCTGCGCTCGTCGCCAATGCGTTTCAGCTCGTCCATCGACTCCTGTTCGGCGGCGGTCAGCAGCGTGATGCGCTCTTCGGGGGAGACTTTCATGAAATCCTTGTCCTCCAACTTGGATAAACCAGCCATGAAACTCTTCTGATCCTTCTCGTAATAGCAGTCTTTCAGCATCTTCTGCACGAACTCGCCCACCTTGGCGTCTTTGGCGCCAGGCGTGTCGGTTTTGGGAATAATGACCTCGGCTACTTCCGATACGAGGTTCAATTGCTCGGGGTCGAAGGCGAATTCGGCCCCGGTGGCGGCGTCTTTGGTCTTGCAGCCGTCCATGAAGGCAATCATGGTTGGGGCTGTCACGGCGCTGCCCATGAGCAGGGCCACGCGCGACAGCGCCTCACGTCTATTCATCATAATGGTAATTGTGTAGGGTTAACAATGGAGAATGTAAAATTACATTTGATAAATGCAAAACGTACTATGGTAAACGTTTTTTTAGAGAAAATTCTATAATGAGGCCTTTTAGTCACCGAAAACTTGCGATTGAACCTCTTTTTGTTTTTCATTTTGGCCCAATTGAATCATATGGTGCAGGTGGCTGTTTGTTTTGGTATAAAAAATCTGCAAAATCAATTTTTTACTGATGAACGACCAATTGAATAATAAAATAACGGTGGCTATTGTTTCGGATGTGGTTTGTCCCTGGTGTTATGTGGGCAAGCGGAGGCTCGAAGCCGCCCTCGACCAGCTAGGCAACCCGGAGGACGTGGAAATCACCTGGCACCCCTTCCAACTCGACCCCACGATTCCAGCCGAAGGCATGGATCGCAAGCAGTACTTTATCAAGAAATTCGGTGACGAGGGCCATATTCGCCAAATGTTCGACCACCTTACTAAGGTGGGTGCGGAGGAGGGCATCGACTTCAACCTGGATGAAATTTCGGAGAGCATCAACACGCTCCCGTTGCATAAATTGCTGCACGTGGCCGGGGAGGAAAGCTTTCAGCCCGAAGCTGAGGAAATCCTCTTCAAGGCGTACTTCACCGACGGAAAGGATTTGAAAGACATGAGCGTGCTTATCGACCTGTTTGCCCCCTACGGCTGGGACGAATCAAAAATAAAGAGTATCATCGCCGACGACGACATTGGTTATGCCGTGCGGCAGGAAATAGACCACTATCAGCAGATGGGCGTGAGCGGTGTACCTTTTTTCATTATCAATAATAAATACGGTATCTCCGGCGCTCAGCCCGTCGAAGTTTTTGTCCAGGCGCTGACGCAGGTACGCGAGGAGGCGTTGGCAGCTATTGAAGGCGAAGTCTGTGGGCCAGAGGGATGCAAATAATTTCGTGGAGGGCGTATAGCCGTTCTTTTGCTTCCGAAGTGTGGTAGAGCAAAAGGACGCCCCACACCTGAAAAACTTTGTGCCTTGTGTCTTTGCCCCTTTGTGCCTCTACCCCTTTGGAACTTTGCCCCTTCTAACTAACTTCGCGGTTTCCAAAAAACGACCATGACCGAACGAATCCTAATTCTTGACTTTGGCTCACAATATACCCAGCTCATCGCCCGCCGCGTCCGCGAGCTGGACGTCTATTGCGAAATTCACCCCTTCAACCAAATTCCCGAACTCACGCCCGGCACGAAGGGCGTCATCCTCTCGGGTAGCCCCTGTTCGGTGCGCGATCTGGACGCGCCACGCATCGACCTGGATCAGTTCCGCCACAAAGTACCCATTCTGGGCGTGTGCTACGGGGCGCAACTCATGGCCCAAATGCTGGGCGGAGACGTGATGCCCTCCGAAAACCGGGAATACGGTCGCGCCCGGCTCGAAATCGTGGACGAGGATTCATCCTTGCTGGCCGGGCTTTCTGAAACCTCGCAGGTGTGGATGTCACACACCGACACCATCAAGCGCATTCCCGACAATTTCCACGTCATCGCCTCTACACCTTCGGTGGAAGTGGCGGCGTTCAAAATTGCTGGCGAACTCAGCTACGGCATTCAGTTTCACCCCGAGGTGACACACTCGACCGAGGGTAAGCAGTTGCTGCACAACTTCGTGGTCGGCATTTGTGGCTGTCACCAGGATTGGACCACCGAGTCGTTCGTAGAATCTACGGTGCAGGCGCTCAAAACCAGAATTGGAGAAGATAAAGTAGTGATGGCGCTTTCGGGCGGCGTTGATTCCACCGTGGCGGCCACGCTGGTACACCGCGCTATCGGCGAGCAGTTGTACTGCATTTTTGTGGACAACGGGCTGCTGCGCAAAAACGAATTCGAGGAAGTCCTGCATTCCTACCAGGACATGGGGCTGAATATCAAAGGGGTCGATGCCGTGCAGCAATTCTACACCGCCCTGAAAGGACTGGAAGATCCAGAAGACAAGCGCAAAGCCATTGGCCGCACCTTTATCGAGGTGTTCGACCAGGAAGCGCATTTGATTCAGGATGTAAAATGGCTGGGGCAGGGAACGATTTATCCCGATGTCATCGAATCTGTTTCGGTCAAAGGGCCTTCGGCTACCATCAAATCGCACCACAACGTGGGTGGTTTGCCCGATTTCATGAATCTGAAAGTGGTGGAGCCGCTCAATACTTTGTTTAAAGACGAAGTACGGGAGGTGGGCAAAACGCTCGGACTGCCCGGTAACATTCTCGGTCGTCACCCCTTCCCCGGCCCCGGTTTGGCGATTCGTATTCTGGGTGATGTCACGGCGGAGCGGGTCGCCATTTTGCAGGAAGTCGATTCGATATTCATCGAAGGATTAAAAAAGCACGGTCTGTACGACGAAGTGTGGCAAGCCGGCACCATGCTGCTGCCCATCCAAAGCGTGGGCGTCATGGGCGACGAGCGCACCTACGAGCGGGTGGTGGCCCTCCGCGCTGTTACTTCCGTGGACGGGATGACCGCCGACTGGGCGCATCTGCCTTACGATTTCCTGGCCGAAATTTCCAACGACATCATCAACCGCGTGAAGGGCGTCAACCGCGTGGTGTATGATATTTCCTCCAAGCCGCCGGCGACGATCGAGTGGGAATAAGGTTGTAAAAAAAACGGCTGAACGATTTTTCTTCGTTCAGCCGTTTTTTTTTACAACCTGGATCGCCCAAAAATCAGACTAAGCACGAAGAGGACGATGAATATGTAGAAGAGAATCTTGGCGATGTCGGCTGCGCCCTCGGCGATTCCACCGAAACCGAAAATGCCGGCGATTATTGCGATGACGATGAGGATAATTGACCATTTAAGCATAACGTGTAGGGGTTTGATTGAAAATTAAAGGAACTGGATTCTTAAATAAAAAGCCTATGCCAATCTGTAATTTTATTGATTGTGGAAATAATATAACAACGGAAATTGCCAAGTTTCCGAATGAAAGCCCGACTTGGGGCTTTTATTCCCCGAACAGGAGTCGATTTTATGAACGATTTGTCAATTATTGGTCTAAAAAGTCGTTAGTTGTTTGAATCCTGAAACAACGATGCTCCCATGCTCCGTCCCTCGCTCTGGTTTTTTCTAATCGCCCTGTTTAGTACCTGCAAATCCCTGGCGCAGGTCGTCGCTTCCCAACGACCCGTCACGCTGTTTACCGTGCGGGCCGTTGACGACAAAACAGGCCGTGAAATCCCCGCCGACTTCAAGGTATTCCTGCACACGGCCGATGAAAGGTACGAAGGGGCCAACCGTACGGGGCAAACCGGCTTTAACGTTAAAATGTACCACTCTGACACTGTGACCGTGGAAACGGAGGCGGAGGACTACTTCACCATCGAGGAGGTGTTGCTGGTTTCCTGCGATACCTGCGGCTTTTATCAGTACACGGCTTTATTGGAAAAGCGGGCCGACTCGGTCTTTACCAATCTGAAAGTCAACGATGTCATTAAACTGGACAAAATTTATTTCGACCAGAGCAAGTACGACCTCCGCCCCGAGTCGCGCGAGCAACTCCAAAAACTTTACCGCACCCTGCGATACAACCCGAAACTGAAAATAGAAATCGTCGGCCATACTGATAACGTCGGCGACGCCCGACTAAACCA
>JBBSKK010000115.1:0-7991 GCA_038256395.1 Cytophagales bacterium
GATAAAAAGACAGCCCGCCCACGATGCGGTACTTGATACCCAGCCGCCGCAGGGCTTCCTCAAAGGAGCGCGACTGGGCGTTGGTACGGTACAAGACGGCGAAGTCGTTGTTGCGCAGCCCGCCATGCATTTTTTCCTCGAAGATGGAAGTCACCACTAGGCGGCCTTCCTCGTTGTCGGAGTTAGCCTTGATGACATCGATGAGCGTTCCCTCCTCGTTTTCGGTAAAAACCTCCTTGCGTAGCTGCGCCTTGTTGCGGGCGATGACCGAATTGGCCGTCTTGACAATGTTCTGCGTCGAGCGGTAATTCTGCTCCAGTTTAATGGTGCGGACGGTAGGGAAATCCTTCTCAAAGTTGAGGATGTTCTCGATGTTGGCCCCCCGGAAGGCATAAATACTCTGCGCGTCGTCGCCCACGACGCAGATGTTCTGATGCACTGCCGAGAGTTTGCGGGTAATCAGGTACTGCGACACGTTGGTGTCCTGAAACTCGTCCACCATCACGTAGCGGAACTTGTGCTGGTACTTGTGCAGCACTTCGGGAAAATCGCGGAACAGGACATTGGTGTTGAAAAGCAGATCGTCGAAATCCATGGCGTTGGCCTGAAAGCAGCGGACGGTGTACACTTTGTAAAGCCGCCCGATTTCGGGCATCCGCGCCGCCTTGTCGTCGGCCTGAATGACACTATTGCTCAGGTAGTCGTCCGCCGACACCAGCCGATTCTTGGCCCCCGAAATGCGGTTGAAGACCGCGTTGGCCTTGTAAACCTTATCGTCGAGGTTGAATTCCTTAATGATGCTGCGCAGCAGCGACTTGGAGTCGTCGGTGTCGTAAATGGAAAAATTGCTGGTGTAGCCCAGGTACTTGGCCTCGATGCGCAGGATTTTGGCAAACACTGAGTGGAAGGTACCCATCCAGATGTTGCGGGCCTCGTAGCCGACGTTCGTCTCGATGCGGTGGCGCATCTCGGCGGCGGCTTTATTGGTAAAAGTCAGCGAAAGAATGCGAAAGGGATCGACACCGTTCTCGATGAGGTGGGCAATCCGAAACGTCAACACGCGGGTTTTGCCCGATCCCGCCCCGGCAATAATCATGAGCGGCCCCTCGCCGTGCATTACTGCCTGGCGCTGGGGCTCGTTCAAAGTCGATAAGTAATCAGTCATGGTGTTTTCCTAAACTTCGATAGCGAAAGGCGCAGTCGGCTTTTTCGCCTTTTTCCAAAAATCAAAGTTAGGAAAAAAAGTCAGCCCGTTCACGGCTTATTCTACCGGGGCACTCACGATGTTGGCCACGCGCCAGATGCCCCGGATTTCGTTGGAAGGCACCGTCACGCTGCCGCCCATGGGATTATCGGAGTGTAAGGTAAGGTAGTGTTTGGTCAAAAGGTCATTCTCGCGAATCCTCTTTACTACAAAGAAATCGCGGTAGATCACGGCAAACACCCCGCCCGACTGGTAAATCCAGTCGCCCGTGTCCACGGGAACGGCCAGGATACGGGCACCGTGGACGAGCTGCGGACTCATGCTGTTGCCCGACACCTCCAGCACCACGGGTTCTTTCAGGTTTTTCACCAAATCCTTACTGACTGTACACGAATCCAGGTCCTCGAATCGGTAGCCCTCGCCGTAGCTTTCCACAAAACTTGCGAGAAACTTCACGGGAACGAAAGGCACCTCCACGTAGTCCGTGTCCTCGGGGCTAACGTAGGCGTTGGAGTAGCCGCCTTCGGCCAATACCGGACCTTCGCCACGCAAGAGGAAATCGGAGCGTATTTGTGGGTAGTGGTTCAGGATGCCGATGATCGTATCGTAGGAAGGCTTAGCCCGACCACTCAGAATGTTGTAAAACTTCGATGAGTTTTCATCCAAGTCCTTGGCAATCTGATAAATGGTAATGCCCAGAGCGTCGAATACCTGCTTGAGACGTTCTTGGATGGAGGAGTCGGTTTCTTTCATTTTGAAAAAATATATTTGATATATGTACTATTATATGGCAAAAGTAAAACATATTTATGACATAAAAGTACGAACTATTGGAATATATATTCCCTTAAGACACTAAAAATTTATGAACCACGCTCATTCCTCCACCCGCCCTACCGTTCTATTTTGTAAACTTAAACAGCTTTTTTGCCCACCGTTCGCAACGGGATAGTCAGGTAGTATGAGTATAAAGGGAACGTATTATGCCTTTATGAGTTTTTGAACGATTGGGAAGCATCACAAGATTGGGAAGCATCACAAATGGCTTACTTCCGAATAAAATTTGTTTTTGTTCGGGCAAGGCTCTATTTTTCCGCCTCCGTTTAGTGGAAGAATGATTTAAACTAAATGGATAAGTTAAAAATAGTACAAAATGCTCTTTTATAAAAATCCTGAAAAAGCGACTTTTTCAGCAACCAAGTAAGAAATTCTGTGATTATTACTTTGGCACCGTAGCGGTAAAATCACATTTGATGTGAAGGATTTTAAAAAAGTTTAAAAAAACTAAATATTGTCTTGCGGAATATTAAAAGGAAAACTCATACTTTTGCCTTGTTCATTGTTTCACCCCTAAATCGGAAGATTGTTTTACCAAACACCTCTTATTCAAAATTTTTTATTTAATCAGTAACCAAAACCTCAATTAACTCTTTTAAAAAGCAAGTCTAATGGAAAAGAAAGCTACGACCCCGGCACCAAAGGCTGCCGCAGCCCCCAAAGCGAAAGGAAAAGGTGGAGTGTTGAACCCGGCGTGGGTCATCCCGCTGTTGTTTGTCATTGCCCTGGCAATTTACATATATGTGCTGGGTGCCCCCGAACACTTCATCGACGGTGACCACGAAAAAGGCCCCGCGCCCGGCGACTACTACGGCATCGTATATAAGGGAGGCCCCATCGTACCGATTCTGATGACCTGCTTTCTGATCGTGCTCGTCTATACGATCGAGCGCCTCATTACGCTCGGCAAAGCCAGCGGAACTTCTAATGTGGACGCGTTCGTTCGCAAAATACGCAGCCTGCTGGATCGCAACCAGATCGACGAAGCTATCCGCGAGTGCGACAAGCAGAAGGGATCGGTCGGTAACGTAATCCGCACGGGTCTGGAGAAGTACAAGCTGCTGACTACCGACACGGTACTGGACAAAGAGCAGAAAATGGCTGCCCTCTCGAAAGAAATCGAGGAAGCCACTACCCTCGAAATGCCCATGCTGCAAAAGAACCTGACGATCATCGCGACGCTGGCTTCGGCCTCCACGCTGATCGCCCTGCTCGGAACGGTAATCGGAATGATTAAGGCATTCGCCGCCCTGGGTGCTTCTGGTTCTCCTGATTCGGCCGCCCTGGCAACGGGTATCTCCGAGGCCTTGATTAACACAGGTCTGGGTATCGGTACTGCCGCCATCGCGACGATCTCCTACGCTTACCTGAACAGTAAAGTAGATGATCTGACGTACAGCATCGAAGAAATCAGCATGAGCATCCAACAGAATTTTGCCTCTCACTATTGATTTGACTTTCAGGCGGTTTGTCCTTGAATCGCCTGAAAATTTTTATTTTTTGCAAAATAATCAATAGTATTGTTTCGTTAATATCAAAAAAACTTATACATTGCCATGGCAAAAGTAAGACCAAAGAAGCATCCGCCTACGATCGACATGACGGCGATGACGGATGTGGCGTTCCTACTGCTGACGTTCTTTATCATGACCGCCACGTTCAAGTCGCAGGAAGCCGCCGAGATCGACACGCCATCGTCCATCTCCGCCATTAAAGTACCAGATGACAATATTATGATGATAAGCATCGGTAATAAAGGTGAAGTATTTTTTGGTGTGGACGCGCAGCCTGACCGCGTCAGAATGTTGGATAACATCGCTGAAACCAAGGGCCTGAGCTTTACGGAGGCGCAGAAGAAAAAGTTTTCCAATCAGGCGAGTTTCGGCTTTCCGCTGTCGCAACTGAAAGGATGGCTCGACCTGCCCGCCCCCGAAATGGGAACGATAAAACAGCCGGGTATCCCGACGGACTCGACTGGTGTGAGTGAACTGGCCGACTGGGTGTACGCCGCCCGGAAAGCGAACCCGCAGCTTCGCATCGCGATCAAGGGGGATAATTCGGCAAAGTTCCCGACCTTTAAGAACGTGCTGGCGAACCTGCAATCGCAGAATATCAATCGGTTCAACCTGATCACTGACTCCGAGGAGCCACCTGCGGGCTGGAGATCGGATAATTAGAAATCTGTAAACGATCTAGTTTACCCTAAACATCAAAGACGATGGCAGAAATAGTAGAATCGAGTGGTGGTAAAAACAAAGGCGACGGTAAGGTAAGGGCCAAAAAGCTCTCTACCCGCGTGGACATGACCCCGATGGTGGACTTGGGCTTCCTGCTTATTACCTTCTTCATGCTGGCCACGACCCTCAGCAAACCCACCTCCATGACCCTGACCGTTCCTGATAAACAGGAAGACACAGACATTCAGGAAACCGAGCCTTTGAAAGCCTCGAAAGTACTGACCGTGTTCCTGGGACGCAACGACGATGTGTTCGTGCTGGACGGAATAGCCTCCAACGATGACAAGGCGAAGGAAGAACTCCAGAAAGTTCGCTTCGGTACCGAACTCCGCGACGCGATCTTTAAGGCACAAAAGCGGGTCAACTCCCAATTCGAGAAAGACGAAGAAGGCAACCTGCCCTTCGTAGTGGTTATCAAACCGACGGAAGTTTCCACTTACAAGAATGTGGTGGATATACTGGATGAGATGGCCATCACCAAGACCAAGCGGTACGCAATGGTGGACTTCCTCTCAGATTCGGAGAAAGAACTTCTGGGTGACCGGGTCAAGCCGCAGCCAGGAGACCAATAATTTAACTTTTTAATCAATTAATTTAAAACAAAACGCCATGGCAGAATTGAGCCCGAACGCGACGCTCGACGATATAGTGTTCGAGAATCGCAACAAGGCGTACGGTGCGTATCCTTTGCGCCAGGAATATCGGGGAGTGATCAACCGCTCCACGCTGATCGGTGCGGCTATCTTTATTTTGGCGATGCTGTCGCCGATGCTGGCTGACAAGTTCCTGAGCGCAGATGAAAAGGAAGAGGTAATGGTGAACGTGGATCTGATGAATTTGCCACCGCCGCCCATCGACCCCGCCGAGCCTCCTCCTCCTCCTCCGCCGCCCGTGGAGCAACCCAAGGTAGAAACCGTGAAGTTTCTGCCGCCGGAAGTGAAGAAGGACGAAGAAGTCCCCATCGAGACACCTCCGCCCACGGTGGAGAAATTGGAAGTCGCCGTTGCGGCTGCCAAAACCCAGGAAGGCGACCTCAATGCCCAGGAGATTATTATCGCTCCCGAGCAAGTCGCGGCTCCTAGCAAAGGTACGGTAGTAGAAGCCAAGGTAGAAGAGCAAATCTTCACCGTGGTAGAGCAGCAGCCCGAATTTCCGGGGGGTATTCAGGAAATGTACAAATTTCTGGGTAAAAACATTAGGTACCCGGCTGCGGCCTCGCGTGCTAACGTTTCGGGTAAGGTGTTCCTTACTTTCGTGGTGAATACCGACGGAAGTATTCAGGACGTGGCCGTGCTGAAAGGACTGGGCTTCGGTACTGACGAGGAGGCTATACGGGTGGTGAAGACCATGCCCAAGTGGCGGCCCGGCAAGCAGTCGGGGCGCCCGGTGCGGGTGAAGTACAACCTGCCCATCAGTTTCCAACTCGAGTAACACGACGCATGAAGAGAAGACCATTGCATCAGGAGATTCCTTTCTATACTTCGATGTTCATGGCCCTGGTTTACGTAGGAGGAGGCATCTACCTGATCGCCTCCTCCTTGTCTTTTAGCTTCCTGCCGGCTGGTAGCGTGTACCGCTACATTTTTGCGGTGGCCCTGATCGCCTACGGCATCTACCGGGGTTACCGCGCCTGGGAATTCAGACGTGATTGATACGATAGCTGTGAAAATAAAAAAACTGTGGTGGGCGAGATTTGTGGTCGCCGTCGGGATAATCGGGTACGGGTGTTCGTCCAGTAATCTTGACAATCCCCGGCAGGGCGAAATCAACATTAGCGCCGATGAGTCCTTCCGGCCACTAGTTAGTTCCCTAACGCACGCTTACGAAGGCATTTACCCGGATGCGCACTTCAACGTGACCTATGTACCCGAACAGGAGGCAGTGCTTTCTTTGCTGCAGGACAGTTCGCGCCTGGCCTTTACCAGCCGCGCTTTGAGCCAGAACGAGCGGGAGATCATCAAGCAGCAGGACGGGAAACTAACCGAGCAGAAAATTGCTATCGACGGCATCGCTCTCATTACGGGCAAAGCCAACCAGGACAGCCTGATCACCATCAAAGAGTTGGAAGGCATCTTTTCGGGCCGAATCAAAGATTGGTCGCAGTTGAAGGGCAGCAGCCAATCGGGGCCGATTACGCTGGTTTTTGATAATGCCAATTCCAGTAATTTAGAATTTATGCTTAAACGTTTCGGCGTGCAGGATGTCACAAAGCTGCCAATCTATACGGCCGAGTCTAACGAAAACGTTATTAAGCACGTCCGCGAGAACCGCTCCTCGATTGGTTTTATCGGCGTGAGTTGGATCAGCGATGGAGACGCAACGCTCACGGCTGAATTATCGAAAAATATACGGGTAATGGGCGTTTCGGAAAAGGAGAATCCGACTTCGATCAAGGATTATGGACAACCTTTCCAGCGTGACCTGCGTAAGGGAAATTATCCTTTGGCACGATTTATTTATATTCTAAGCAGAGAAGGGTACTCAGGATTGGGCGGTGGATTAATGACCTACATCGCGCGTGACGTGGGCGGACTCGTGATCGAAAAAATGGGACTCGTCCCGACCATTCCCTATCCGAGGGATGTGGAAGTGCAGACCAAACAAAATTTTTAGACTTGGCCCGCAATTTGCTATCTTTGGAACCTGTTTTTAATACAACCCAATTTTTACTCTCTTATTCAACCTGATTAAGAAATGAACACTAAGCTCAGAAAAATCATCGCAACCGGGGTTTTCAGTTTGTTTGCAACGGCAATAAGCTTTGCCCAAACAGCTCAGGAAGGCTTCGACCAACTGAATACCAACAAAATGGACGAGGCAGGCCAGACTTTCAACAAACTGGCCGAAACCAGTGCGTCGGAGGAGAACTACTTCAACCTCGGCTACTACTACGTCCGTGAAAATAAACTGGACGAAGCCCAAAAGGCCTTCGAAAAAGGCTTGGCCCTGGACGATAAAAGCTATATCAACCAGGTAGGCATGGCCATGGTGGAGCTGGGCCGGGGCAACCGCGAGAAAGGCAAGGAAATGATCGACTACGCGGTTAAGAAGACACGGGGTAAAGACGCCAACGTCCTTTTCCGGGCGGGTGAAGCCTGGTCTTTGTTCGACAAAACCAGCGACCCCGCCGAGGCCATTCGCCTAATCGACGAGGCAACCAAAAAAGACCCTTCTTTGGCCGATGCCTATATTGTGAAAGGAGACATCCTGTCCGAGAAGAACGAAGGCGGGCAAGCAGTCACCGCTTACGAATACGCTCTTTCGGCTCGGCCTAACTACGCCGTGGCCAACAACCGCATCGGTCAAATTTACCTGCGGGGCAAGAACTATAACCTCGCGCTGGACTTTTACAAAAAGGCCATCGAGAAAAATCCCGACTACGCCCCGGCTTACAAAGATTTGGCAGAGCTGTACTATCTGGCACGCCTGTATAAGCGGGCAGCGGAGAATTTCGACTTGTACATTCAAAAGAGCGGTGATAAGGATCCCGAGACAGTACTTCGGGCGGCGCAGTTTGCTTTCGTAGCTGACGATTTTAGCCGCGCTTTGGAATTATTGGATAGCATTAAAGGCAAAATTGACAACCCGATCCTGAAAAGAATGTATGGCTGGTCTTACTACAAGACCAACAACATGGAGGACGCCATCAAAAACCTGGAAGAATTTATCAAGGTAGCTCCTACTACCAAGGATGAAGACGGACATTTCAGGAC